>NZ_JARGEF010000450.1:0-2696 GCF_033794725.1 Streptomyces sp. ID05-39B
GTTTTTTTTTTTTCAAACAAGAAACGGGCTACCGATATTTTTCCTTTTTTCTTGGGTCGGGGAATGTGTTTAGGGGACGGGTTTTGCCCCCCCCCAACCCCGTCACCGCCACCGTCTGCGGCTTTTGCCACCACCACCGCGACGACGCCCCCAACCAGACGCACACCGCCGCCGCCTGACCACCCTTCAACGCCAGGAAGGACCCGCCCATGCTTTCCCAAGCCCGGAACGCGGTCGATCAGGTGCCCGTGCAGGCATGGGCCGCCCTCCTCGCCCTCACCACCCTCGCCTTCGGCTACCGGATGGCCGCCAGGACCCGCACCCGGAACACCACCCGCACCCCCGACAAGCAGAAGCGCCGCACCCTCATCGGCACCCTCGGCATGATCGCCGTCGTCGCCCTCGGCTTCAGCCTCTCCGCCAACACCAGCATCCGCTTCGCCGAAGCACGCCTCCACATGGTCCAGCCCTGGACCCTCACCATCGGCCTCGCCCTCGAAGGCATCGTGATCGGCCTGACGCTGTACTCGTGGGCGTTCAACGACAAGGGCACCGCCCGCGTGGCGTACCTCCTCGTCTTCGCCCAGGCGATCGGAGCCGTCGAAGTCGTCCGCTACGAACACGAGGACGCCGGCACTGCCCTCGTGCGGATCGTCGGCCCAGTCATGCTCGCCTACGGCCTGCACAAGCTCCTCGGCCTCGAGGCCAAGCTGGGGAAGATCGAGATCAAGTCCGACGGAATCCTCGCCCGTCTGTGGACCGACCAGAAGAACCGGCTCGAAAGCCGACTCGGAATTGGATCACGCGGCACCGACGCAGCAGCTATTTCACGCGCCAACGCCGCCGACAAGTTCGTCCACCTGAATTCCGTCGGAAAGCCCAAGCGCATGACAGACCACATGTACCGGCGCGCCCTGGTAAAGGCCGGCCGCGCCGCACTCCACGGCCTGGATGGCTTCGAACGGCAGATGGCCGAGGCTCACCTGGTCGACCGGATCGCCTATGAGAAGGGCATGCAGATCGGCGGCGAGCACTTCGAGGTGGCCCTCATGCGCGGAGTGCGGTCGAACACCGGACCTCTCAATCCGGACGCGGCTCCTCCGGCTGGGTTCAGCCCGCTGACCAGCGCGGCTTTCGAAGCCGCACCCACCGGCCACGCCACAGACGCACCCGAGCCGCAGGACGGCAAGCCGCAGCCGCGTTCGAACCCCGCCACAACCGACGCCGAGCGCAAGGCCCGCGCATTCCGCGTCTACGCCGACCTGGGACAGCCCTCCCAGCGCGCCTTCATCAAGGACTGGCGCGAGCGCGGATACGGCGAATCCGACCAGACCCTCCGAGACCTCTACAACGAAATGCACGAGGCATTCGAGAAGGCCCGCAAGGGGGACTCCGAGTGAACGAGACCCGATCCCGCCAGAAGCCGCGGACGGCACCCCCGCTCGCGGCCTCGGGCCGCGCCACACCCGCCCCGCCGCGGCCTCGGACCGATCCGCCCCTGGTCCTGCCCGTGGCCCCCGACTACCCGAGCCGCCTCCACCTCCTCATCCCCGCCGGCGTCCGCAACCTCCTCGCCGACTGGGGCTGGTGGCAGAACCCGATACCCCTCATCCCCTCCGACCACCTCACCCAGACCCTCGCCGTCCTCGAGCGGTACGGCTGGGCCCGCAGCCTGGACTTCAGCCCCACGGGCCGGATGTGCATCCGCGGCGCCCAGACCCTCCTCGAAACCACCGGACACGTCACCCCCGCCTCCCGCGCGCGGGCCGTCGACTACATGCAGCAGACCCTCCAAGAGCACGGCGTACACGAGCAGTTCCACGCCTGGAACGACCACACGGAGCGCACCTTTCCGCAGGTCAGCCACCTCATCACCCTGTCCGCCCACACCGCACGCAAGAACGGAGAATGACCCCCGCCATGTCCCCCAACGACGAATTCGAATTCCAGCGAATCACCCGTCAGGGATTCGCCCCGGAAACCAGGGACCCCCTGCCCTACGGAAATTCCCCTCACCACCCGAAGACCGGACTCACCCCGCGTGGAAAGGCGGCCCTCGCATTCGGTGGCGCAGCGCTGGCCGCGACCGCGCTGGTCGGCTGGTCGGTCTCCTCTTCCAACGCCGCGGAGGCGGAGCAGAAGGCCATGGAAATCGCCCTGAAGCGGGACCAGCTTGAGCTGGAAAAGCTGAAGGTCGTCAACCAGGTCAGCACCCAGGCGGCCAAGACGCAGGCCACCCTGGACGCGGCCCGCCAGGTCAAGGTCGACGCCTGCGTCAAGGCCAACAAGACCCTCGTCGGGAAGCAGCTCGGGGCCACCTACAGCTCCGTCCTGGAGGACTGCCAGGACCAGTACCAGTCCACCACCGAGGTCGGCATGCAGGCCGCCGGCGCCTCCACCGGCAGCCCGGACGGGGCGCCCGGCGGGGGAGAGGTCAACTCCGGGTTCCTGATCGGCGGCGTGGCCCTGGCCGGGCTCATGGCTGTTGGCGCCCGCAAGGCTCGTCGTAACGCGGCGTAGTTGTTAGCACGTTCTTGCAGTGTCGAAGATCCAGGCCGGGTGGCTTCCAGGAATGCCTGGCCTGGATCTTCAAGGAACATCATCCCGCACATAACGACTACTCAAAGTGAGGATTCTGATGGCGAGTGAGACGGTCCCCGCGGCCGCGAACGGGCCGCACGACCCCGCCACCACCC
>NZ_JARGEF010000451.1:0-2690 GCF_033794725.1 Streptomyces sp. ID05-39B
TCACCCCACCCACCCACGCCGCACCACCGCAGGGGACGATAGGCGGCGCCGGTCAGCCCGGCACCGTCGACGGCAGCTATCTCGTGACGCTCGGGGAGGGGGTGCGGGCACCGGCCGCAAGCCAGGGCATCGCCGCACGGTACGGGGTGCGGATCAGCCACACCTACGGCACTGTCCTCAACGGTTTCGCCGTCGAGGCGAGCGCGGGACAGGCACGGCGGCTCGCGGCCGACCCGCGGGTGGTGTCGGTCGTCCAGGACACCCGGGTGGCTCTCGACGCGGCCCGGCGGACCGCACCTTTGCGAACCGCCCGGACCCGGCAGCGGCCCGCCTCCTGGGGCCTCGACCGCCTCGATCAGGCGGGCCTCCCCCTGGACGGCGGCTACACCGCGCCGGCCTCCGCGGGGGCCGGGGTGACGGTGTACGTCATCGACACCGGCGTACGGATCACGCACCGCGACTTCGGCGGCCGGGCGTCGTACGGGTGGGACTTCGTGGACGGCGACCGCACCGCCGGGGACGGCAACGGCCATGGCACCCATGTCGCCGGGACCGTCGCGGGCACGAGCGCCGGGGTCGCCGGGAAGGCGAAGGTGGTCTCCGTCCGGGTGCTGGACGACGCGGGCGCCGGCACCACCGCGCGGGTCATCGCCGGCATCGAATGGGTCACCCGGCACGCGAGGAAGCCGGCGGTCGCCAACCTCAGCCTGGGCGGCCCGTACAGCGCGCAGCTGGACGCGGCCGTCCGCGCGTCGATCCGCTCCGGCGTGACCTACACCGTCGCCGCCGGGAACGAGGGCCGGGCGGCAGCCCTGTACTCCCCCGCCGACGTCAAAGAGGCGATCACCGTCGGCGCGACCGACCGCCGGGACGTCCGCCTCGGCTACTCCAACCACGGCTCGGCCCTCGACCTGTTCGCCCCGGGGGTGTCCATCATCTCGACGGCGCACACGAGCGACACGGGGCGCGCGACCTGGTCCGGTACGTCGATGGCGGCGCCGCACGCGGCGGGCGTGGCCGCGCTGTACCTGGCCACGCGTCCGAGGGCCACGCCCGCGCAGGTGCAGCGGGCCCTGGTCGCGGGGGCCACGAACGGCAAGGTGTCCCGCCGCGGCCCCGGTTCACCGGACAGACTCCTGCGGGTCCCGCGTCCGTAGGGCCTGGCAGGACCTGCCCGTAGGACAAGCCGCACGAACAGGGCCAGACTTTGTGAATACATACGCGCCAGTAGTTAACAACGTGCCGGATTGCTCACCCGAACAGGGTGGGAAGGCTCCTCCGGTACGGGACCCTTACGTCGCAGGACCCACCTCCCCACATCCATCCGCCCACCCTCGTTGATGCGGACAGGAGCGGTCATGCCCGCCACGCACCACTCGTCAGCACCCCCGACACCCCCTCGCGCCGCAGCGCCACCATCCTCCGAGCGTCCCGCAACCGCCGGACCGGCCGCCCCGGAGCGATCCTCCGCGAAGCGGTCGTCGCCGGAGCAGTCGCCGATGGAACAGCCAGCGCCTCAGCAGTCGGCGCCCCAGCAGTCACCGACCGGGCAAGCACCGACCGGGCAGTCACCGCCGCAGCGGTCGTCGCCCGAGCGGTCCGCCGCGGGGGGCGGGACCGCCGTGGGGCGTATACCCGTCCTCGATGTCCGGCCGGTCGTCCTGCGCGGCCGGCGGCCCGCCAAGGCCGTCGCCGGAGAGACGTTCCAGGTCTCGGCCACCGTGTTCCGCGAGGGTCACGACGCCGTCGCCGCCGACGTCGTGCTGCGCGATCCCGACGGCCGCCGCGGCCCGTGGACGCCGATGCGCGAGCTGGCACCCGGCACGGACCGCTGGGGCGCCGACGTCACCCCGGACGCGCCGGGCCACTGGACGTACACCGTCGAGGGCTGGAGCGATCCGGTCAGCACCTGGCGGCACCACGCGCGCATCAAGATCCCCGCGGGCATCGACACCGGCCTCGTCCTGGAGGAGGGCGCCCTGCTGTACGAGCGCGCCGCCGCCGGTATCCCCGAGGCCGCGGAGGGCGCCGCGGCGAAGCGGGACGTCCTGCTCGCCGCGGTCGACGCCCTGCGCGACGAGTCCCGCCCGGCGGCCTCCCGGCTGGCGGCGGCACTCGACCCGGAGGTGGACGCGGTGCTGGCCCGCCATCCGGTGCGCGAGCTGGTCACCGAATCCGAGACGCTGCCGTTGCAGGTGGAGCGGGAGCGGGCGCTGTACGGCTCCTGGTACGAGTTCTTCCCGCGCTCGGAGGGCACCCCCGAGCGCCCGCACGGCACGTTCCGCACGGCCGCCCGGCGGCTGCCCGCGATCGCCGCGATGGGCTTCGACGTCGTCTACCTCCCGCCCGTCCATCCGATCGGTACGACCTTCCGCAAGGGCCGCAACAACACCCTCGACCCCGGCCCCGAGGACGTGGGCGTGCCCTGGGCGATCGGCTCACCCGAGGGCGGGCACGACGCGGTGCACCCGGATCTCGGCACGATCGACGACTTCGCGTGGTTCGTGCAGCGGGCGAGAGAGCAGGGCCTGGAGATCGCGCTGGACTTCGCGCTCCAGTGCTCGCCGGACCACCCGTGGGTGCGCGAACACCCCGAGTGGTTCCATCACCGTCCGGACGGGACGATCGCCTACGCCGAGAACCCGCCGAAGAAGTACCAGGACATCTACCCGATCGCCTTCGACGCCGAC
>NZ_JARGEF010000452.1:0-2658 GCF_033794725.1 Streptomyces sp. ID05-39B
GGTTTCGGGGGGGGGGTTAATTTGTTTTTAGGGGAGGGGGTGGGGTGGGGTTGGGTTGGTGGTGTGCGGCCGGGGTGGGGGCGGGTCGCCCGTCGATGTGCCCGGGGTGCTGTCGTCGAGGTGGCGTGGCGGCCACACCCGCGCGGGGCGCTGACGATGTCCCTGACCGGAGGAGCACATGCGCTTTGATCTGGAGGGCGTCACCGTCGAGGCGGCGGGCGCCCGGATCGTCGACGACATCCGGCTCGCCGTGCCCGAGGGCGCGTTCGTCGGACTCGTCGGCCCGAACGGCAGCGGCAAGTCGACGCTTCTGCGCTGCGCCTACCGAGCCCTGCGGCCCGACGCGGGCGTGATCCGCCTCGGCGGGGACGACGTACGCACGCTGCGGCCGGCCGCCGCCGCGCGCGTCCTGGCAGCCCTGCCCCAGGAGTCCTCCGCCGAGTTCGACTTCACCGTCACCGAGGTGGTCGCCATGGGGCGGCTGCCCCACCGCGACCGCACGGCGCGCACCGACCGGGACATCTGTGCCCACGCCATGGAGAGCACCGGCGTCGCCCACCTCGCCGACCGCGGGTTCCTCGCCCTGTCCGGCGGCGAGAAGCAACGCGTGCTCATCGCCCGCGCGCTGGCCCAGCAGCCGCGCGTGCTCGTCCTGGACGAACCCACCAATCACCTGGACATAGCACACCAGTTGGAGATCCTCTCCCTGGTCCGCGGCAGCGGCCTCACCGCCCTGGCCGCCCTGCACGACCTCAACCTCGCCGCCGCCCACTGCGATCTGCTGTACGTGATCGACGGCGGCCGCATCGTCGCCACCGGCACCCCGGCCGAGGTGCTCCGGCCGGACCTGCTCGCGGACGTGTTCGGCGTCCAGGCCCACCCGGTACTGCATCCCGTCACCGGCACCGTCCAGCTCCTGTTCGACCTTCTCCCCTAAGGAACCCCGTGCCCGCCCTGCGCCCTCTCGTCCTGGCCGCCGCCCTCGCCCTGACCGCCACCGGCTGCGGCGCCACCGTGGAACCGGCGGCGACCACCGACGCCAAGGCCGTCACGCTCACCAACTGCGGCCGCCAGGTCACCTTCGACAAGGTTCCCGAACGCGTCGTCACCAACGACGTCGGCATCACCGAGCTGATGTTCGCCCTGGGCCTGGAGGACCGCATGGCCGGGTTCGCCATGCCCGACGACAAGGGCGATCTGACGGGCGTCCCCTGGAAGGACGGCTACGAGAAGGTGAAGTGGCTGTCCAAGGACCAGCTGACCAAGGAGAACGTCCTCGACGCCCGTGCCGACCTCGTCTTCGCCGGCTGGAACTACGGCTTCCGCGAGGACGGCGGCTTCACCCCGGACGCCCTGAAGAAGCTCGGCATCCCGTCGTACATCCTCACCGAGTCCTGCCGCAACGGCCGCACGGAGAGCTCCCGCGGCATCATGCCGCCCCTGGAGGCGCTCTACGCGGACCTCACCAACTTGGGCAAGCTGTTCGGCGTCGAGAAGCGCGCGGCCGGCCTGATCGCCGGATTCAGGAAGCAGGTCGCCGCCGTCCGCGCCCAGATGCCCGCGGGCGGCGCCCGGCCCACCGTCTTCCTCTACGACAGCGGCCAGGACCAGCCGTTCACCTCCGGCCGGTACGCCGCCCCCGACCAGATCATCAGCGAGGCCGGCGGCACCAACCTGATGCACGACGTGGCCGACTCCTGGACCACGGTCGGCTGGGAGAGCGTCGTCGCACGCGACCCGGACGTCATCGTGATCTGCGACTACGGGGACGTCGGCGCCGAACAGAAGAAGGAGTTCCTCCTGTCCTACGCCCCGCTGCGCAACGTCTCGGCCGTCAAGCACCGCCGCATCGTCGTCCTCGACTACGTCGACCTCGTGGAGAGCCCCCGCAACCCGGCGGCGATCGCCCGCCTCGGCGCCTATCTGCGGACGGTACGGACACAGGGCTGACTCACGGCCGGCCGGACCGGGGCGGGGAGCCGAGGGCGGTGATCTCGGTCAGCGGGGTCCCGCCCGCCCACAGCAGAAGGCGGGCGCCGTCCAGCAGATGGGTGTGCCGGCGGCGGGCCGCCCACGCCTCGTCCCGGTGCGAGAACGTGCCGCGGTGCACGACCAGCCGCACCTGGCGTCCGGACCGCCACCGTGCCCGGCACGAGCAGGCGCCGTCCTCGTCCGGCAGCGGCTCGGCCACCGGCCGGAACGCCACGTCGAGCAGCCGCCCCCGCCGGTCGCGGGCGGCGAGATGGACGGTGTCGTGGGCGGACGGCGGCAGTACCCGCCAGCCGTCCCGGCGCAGCATCCGTGCCACCGCGAGCACCAGCGCCGAGGGGTCCAGATCGGCCAACTCCTCGGCCGTGTAGTAACCATGACGCCGCCGCGCCGGCCGCCGGAACCGGCGGAGCGCGACGACGGCGACCACGCCGAGCGTCACCAGGACCAGGGCCGGGACCCACTGGCCGACGGCGCGGCCCGCCAGCGCCAGGGCCGCGGTCGCGGCAGCCACGGCGAGGACCAGTACGGCGAGTGCGGGCAGCACCTCGCGCAGCCGCGGCCCGTAGCGGCCCGACGCGCGCAGCTCGCGCACGGTCCGGCGGCGGGCACGCCAGGACCCGCCCGCCGCCGCTCGCTTCCCCCTGCTCCCCCTGCGTGCCCCCAGAG
>NZ_JARGEF010000453.1:0-2654 GCF_033794725.1 Streptomyces sp. ID05-39B
GGGGGTCGTTTTTTTTTACGGGTGGGTTCTGTACTGGGTGGCGCGGGTTCTTTTGGTGCTGCCGGCGCTCGCGTTGTGGCGGTGGGTCCTCGTCCCGGTCGGCCGGGTCCTCGCCCTGGTCGGACGGGAGGTGTGGGACGCCCTGCGGCATGCCTGGCGGGTCGCCGGGCACATCTCGCTCGCCGTCGGACGCTTCCTCGGGACCCTCCTGCGGTGGATTTTCGTGGAGCCGGTGCGCTGGGTGTACCGGAGCGTGCTGACCCCGGTCGGGCACGTCGTCCGGGACGGGGTGCTGCGGCCGGCCGCAGCGGCAGCGCGCGCCGTGGGCCGTACCGTCCGGCAGTCCCTGGCCGCCGCCCGCGTGTCCGTGCGGCAGGCACGTGCCGACGCTCGACGGCTGCTCTTCGGCGAGCCCCGGCAGCCGCAGCCCGTGGCCCGCAGGGAACCATCCGGGCGCGAGACACGTACTCTTGATAGCAGTACGACCGCTCTCACGAAGGACTGAACGACACTGGGCAAGCGACAGCCCGAAGGCCCGCCGCCCGCACCCGCGGTGCAGCGCATCCGACTGCGATACACCAAGCGCGGCCGCCTCCGGTTCACCAGCCACCGTGACTTCCAGCGTGCCTTCGAGCGCGCGTTGCGCCGTGCCGAGGTGCCGATGGCGTACTCGGCGGGGTTCACGCCGCACCCGAAGGTGTCGTACGCCAATGCCGCACCCACCGGCACGGGCAGCGAGGCGGAGTACCTGGAGATCGCGCTCACCGAGGCGCGTGACCCGCAGAAGCTGCGTGAGCTGCTCGACGAGTCGCTGCCCACCGGGCTCGACATCGTGGACGCGGTGGAGGCCCGTACATCGGGTCTCGCCGACCGGCTCACGGCCTCCGTGTGGGAGATGCGCCTGGTCGGCGTGGATCCAGCGGAAGCCGATCGCGCGGTGGCCGCGTTCAACGCGGCCGACACCGTCGAGGTCCAGCGACTGATGAAGAACGGCGTCCGCACCTTCGACGCCCGCTCCGCCGTCGTGCACCTTGAATCGCACCCTGAACCACAGGATCCACAGGCTGATAGGCCGACGGACCAGCCCTGTGCGATACTGCGGCTGGTTGTTCGGCACGTGACGCCTGCCGTTCGACCCGACGACGTCCTGTCCGGTCTTCGCGCCGTGGCCGACCTGGCGCCGCCGGTCCCCGCAGGGGTGACCAGGCTGGCGCAGGGGCTGTTCGATGAAGAGACCGGCGTGGTGACCGACCCGCTCGCGCCCGACCGCGAGGCAGCCGAGGCCCTTTCCACGGCCGATGTGACTGCCGCCGCGAAGACGCCGGCGTAGGGAAGGTTCCGCACAGGGACGCACGTCGTAGCGCCGCCCTCGCACTCGGGAGCCACCTGGGTCGGGCAGCGCACCGACCACAAGACTTTCGCCAGGCCGTGCACATTCGGTGTACGGAACCGGCGAGACAGGACACTAGAGAGCTCCCGTGCGGCGCCCGCGCCCCGGACGGCGGCACCGCGCACAGCGCGAGCCGCGGACGTCAACGGCGACCGATCCACCGTGATCGGCGCCGGACCAGCGCGGCGCCCGGGAGCCTGACGGGAGATACGCCCGCATGCTCGAACCGACCGAATCCACGGAGTCCGTACCGGACTCCGCAACGAACAGCCCGAGCGACACCCTGCCGCCACGCCGTCGGCGCCGTGCCGCTTCCCGACCGGCGGGTCCGCCGGTCGGTGCCGCCGACACCTCGGCCGAGACCGTCGCGCCGGCCATACCGGCCGCCGAGTCCGTCGCCGACCTGGCCGCGGAGGACATCGAGGCCACCGCGGACATCGCGGAAGGGACGACGGAGGCCACCGCCGTCGAGGCGCCCGCCGAAGAAGCCGTCCCCGCCGCGCGTCCGCGCCGCCGGGCCACCCGTCGGGCGTCCGCGCCCACCGGTGCTCCGGCCGGTGCTCCCGCCGCGGTCGAGGCCGCCGAGACCGTGGTGCCCGCGACCGCCGCAGAGCCGGCCGTCGCCGCCGCGGAGGAGCAGGCCACCGCCGTCGAGGCCCCCGCGGAGGACGCCGCTCCGCGCCGCACGCGCCGCCGGGCCACCCGCACCGTGACGGCACCCGCCGCCGCGGAGCAGACCGACACCGCGCAGGCTGTCGCGGAGCCCACCGAGCCCGTGGCTCCCGCGGCGGCCGAGGCCGCCGTGACGGCAGAACCGGTCGAGGCCGCGCCCGCAGGGCGGACCCGCCGCAGGGCCACGCGCCGGGCGACCGCGCCCACCGGTGCGCCGCAGGCCGCCGAGGTCACCGAGACCGTCGCCGAGGTCACCGAGACCGTCGCCGAGGCGCCCGCCGCCGTCGAGCAGGCCGAGCCCGCCGAGACGCCCGCCGCCGAGGAGACCCCGCGTCGCACGCGGCGTCGGGCCGCTCGCGCCGCCGCCGCGCCCGCCGGGGCGCCGGAGCAGGCCGAGGTCCCCGCCGAGCCCACCGTCGTGCAGGAGGAGGCGCCCGAGGCGCCCGCCCCGCAGGCCGAGGAGGAGGCAGCCGGCCCCCGCCGTGGGCGTCGGCGCGTCACCCGGGCCGCCGTCGGTTCCCCCCCCCCCCCCCGCCCGGCGGGGGGGGGGGGGACCCCCCCGGTGCCCCCCCCCCCCCCGGGGGGGGCGGTG
>NZ_JARGEF010000454.1:0-2644 GCF_033794725.1 Streptomyces sp. ID05-39B
ACCGGGCGCGGCACTCGGTGCCTGCGCGGGGCGGCCGTACTCCGCCGGCCCCCGCCCGGTCGTGGCCGGACGCGGTCCACCACCGCCATGCCGACGCGGAACACCGCCGCCGGCACCACCAGGCAGAGCAGGACCCAGAACAGGGTCACACCCCACGGACGGCCCACGCCCCACGGCTGCTCGGCGAGGACCTTGCCGCCGAACCTGAGGGAGACGGTGTAGTCGCCGTGCGCGCCGGCCGCGAGTTCCACGGGGAGTTCGACGCGGGCCTTCTTCCCGGGCGCGACCGTGCCGCGCCACTGGCGCTCGTCCCACTGCGGCGCGAACACGCCGTGGGCGGTGCCGACTTCGAACACCGGGTCCCTGACCGGTGCGGTGCCGACGTTGCCGACCGTGAAGACCAGGGTGCGGGTGGGGGGCGCGCCGAACCAGGTGAGCACTCCGCCGGACCCCTCCAGCACGGTGTCGGTCAGGACCGACAGCCGGCCGCCCACCGTCTCGGCGGGCAGTGGTGCGACGGCGTGCCCGGCCACCTGGAACACCGCGTCGGCCTGCGCCTTCGCACCGGTCGCGGTGGCCACGTGCACGACGCAGGGGCACGGTACGGGCGGGTCGGCCACCGGCAGCGCGCGGCTGAAACGGCCGTCGGCGTCGGTGGTGACGGCCCGGCCGTCGGCGTTGGCGCAGGAGTTGGTGCCCCCGATGACGCCCCTCGACGGTTCGGCCTGCCCGCAGATCAGCAGCATCAGCAGCGCGCGGGGCCGCCAGCCGCTGCCGGTCACGGTGACCGAACCGCCCGTCCCCGCCTGCGACTCGGACAGCTTCACGGAGGGCGTCCCGGCCGCCGAGGCCGGTCCCGGCCCCGCAAAGGTCAGCACCAGCAGCGCCAGGGCCACCGCCGGCGCCGCAATCCGCGCTGTGGCTCTCACGTCGACTCCACCTCCGTACACGGCAGTTCGGCCTCCGTACGGCGCCTTCGCCGGCGCATGGCCACGGGGGCCGCCGCGAGCAGCAGCGCGCCGGCCGTCGTCCCCGCCGCGGTACGCCAGGGCACGAACCGGGCCGACGCGGTGCCCGTGGCCCGCGCGCCGCCGGACGCGGTCACCGTCAGCCGGACGGTCACCGCGTCGAGCGCCGGGCGGTCGGTCCAGGGCTCGTCGAGCTTCAGCCGGGCGCCCGGCGGCAGGCGGACGGGCAGGGTGCGCGGGGCGCGGTCCAAGGCGGTGCCGAGGACACCGTCCGCGCGCACCGCGAGCCGCGGCACGAGGACCGTCGTCCCCCGGTTGACCAGCTCGTACGTGATCCGTCCCGAGCGGACGGCCACGTGCTCGACGGTCAGCGCGGCCAGCCGGGGACCACCGATCCGCAGCAGCAGCCGTACCGTCGACTCCCTGCCGTCCGCGGCGCGTACGACGATCGTGGCGGGGCGGTCGCCGGGGACCGCGTCCGGGGGGACGGTCAGGGTGAAGGGCACCTCGGCGCGGGTGCGGGCGGGGATACGCAGGGCGGTCCCGGGGAGGGCTACCGGCAGGCCGGTGGCGCGCAGCCGGACGGTGAGCGGCCGCGTGCCGCGGTTGGTGACGGCCAGGGTGTCCCGGAGCACCGCACCGGGAACGCCCTCCGCGTAGAAAGACGGTCTGCCCTGCCCGGCGGGCTCGGCGGACCAGCCTGGCTGGACCGGGAGGACGGGCAGGGTCAGCAGCAGGGCACAGGCGGCGGCGTACGGCATCGGCGGCTCCCAACGGGGTGAGGTCAGCGCGTCTGGGTCCGCCGGGTCAGCCACAGGGTGCCCGCCGCGCCGGCCAGGAGGGCGGTGCCGCCGAGGGTGGCGAGGGCGATCGCGGAGTCCTCGGGGCCGGTCTGCGGCAGCTCGCCGGAGCCGGAGCCGGCGGTCGAGCCGGAGCCCGCGGTCGAGCCGGAGCCGCTGTCGTTCTGCGTCCCGCCGCCGCCCTGGGCCTTCACGTCGAGGGTGAGCGAGGGCGCGGGACTCCTGGTGGGGGTGCAGGTGGTGGTCGTCCCGAGCGCCTTGATGGTGAGCACACCGGCGGTGAAGGTGACCTTTCCGGTCTTCTTCGGCGTGTACGTGCCGCTCAGGTCATTGATCTTGATGGGGGTGTCGGCCGGGATGGCCTCCTGGTTGGCGGGCCCGCTGACGTTCAGGGTGCCGCTGTCGGCGCCGCCGAGCTTGATGGTCGCGCTCGGGTTCATCGCGCCCTTGCCGAGTTCGACGGGGCTGGAGGAGACGCCCTTCTGCCAGGACATGGTGATCTTGTAGGTGCCGCCGCTCTGGACACCCTTGATGTCGATGGGCGAGACGGCGCTCTTGTCGCCGATGGGCGTCTTGCAGGCGTAGTTGACGTCGACGACCTGGGCACTGGCCACGGGGGCGGCCATCCACACCGCCGGCCCGGCCAGGGCCGCGGCAGTCGCGAGCACGGCGGTTGGCTTCCGGTACGACACGGTCCCCTCTTTCCTGACAGGTCGCTCGTCGAACACGCCATTTACTGACGGCTCATCAGATAGGGCCGTCAAGGTACGCCCGGCACCGCAAGGAAGGAAGAGAAGCCGCACGCCGGAGTTGTGACGATCCGGCGTGCGGATGGTGGGGACGGGGCGGGTGTGGCGGGGCCTGAGGGAAGCGGGC
>NZ_JARGEF010000455.1:0-2617 GCF_033794725.1 Streptomyces sp. ID05-39B
TTTTTTTCAATCAAACGGCTGATTTCCTTTTTTTTTCGTTTGGCGTGGGTTCTGAGATTTATATAAGAGACAGATATCCGACTGTGTCATGTCTGGGGGTTCTGTCCGAATTGAAATCCTTCATTCCAACTCGCTCTGGAATAGGGGACTCTGGGGGCACGTCACGTGAGCAGCGTCATATTCGTGACGTTGAGTCGTCCGTCATGTTCACGTAATACGGCTGTTTTTCAAGGGTGTTTATGGGAAAACGGCCCCTCGGTGCACGGAGGGTGACCGCGAATTCCCACGGGGGATCAAGGGAATGACGCGGGAAGTGCAACCTTCGCTTGTACCTGTGCGTCTGAGTCGCTTACGTTCCACACCAATCCGGACGGACGCCCAATCCTGCCGCCGCCCGGAGCCCGCACACTCACCCGTGAACGGCAGGAGCGGGGGACCCACAGGCAGTACCGCCTGTTCCGGTCTCCGGAACGGCTAGGGGTAAAGCCGCGCCTCGGCGCGGCCGGACATCTCCAGTCCGCACCCGACAGCTCACCTCGCAGGCGCCGGAGAGGAATTCGTCATGCCCGCCAAGGGTAAGCACCGCCGTCCGAAGTCCCAGCGCTTCACCCGCTCCATCGCCGTCGCAGGAACCGGCGGCGCCGCGCTCGCCCTCCCGCTCATGGGGGCCACCGGCGCGCAGGCCGCACCGTCCCAGTCGGCGACGCAGACGGTTTCCGCCGTCTCCGCGGCTTCCCCCCTTTCCTCTGTTCCGGAAAAGGCTTCCGAGACCGTTTCCGTGACACAGAAGTCCGCGAAGTCCGCCTCGGGTGCCAAGACCTACACGGTGCAGTCCGGCGACTACCTCTCGAAGATCGCGGACGAGCAGAACGTCAGCGGCGGCTGGAGCCGGCTCTACGAGGACAACCGTGAGGCCGTCGGCGAGAACCCGTCGCTGATCCACCCGGGGCTGAAGCTGTCGATCGGCAAGAAGGCCGCGACCGGCACGACCAAGTCGCCGTCCACTTCGTCCGGTTCTTCCACCTCATCCGGTTCGTCCGCATCCTCGAAGCAGTCCTCGGGCTCCTCCTCCAAGTCGGACGCCTCCAAGTCGGACGCCTCCAAGTCGGACGCCTCCAAGTCGGACTCCTCGGACTCCGCGAAGTCCTCCTCGTCGCAGGCCTCCACCACACAGGCGGCCGAGAACGCCACCACCTCCGGTGGCTTCGCCCTCCCGGTGGCGGGCGCGACCGTCGGCACGCCGTACAAGATGTCCGGCAGCATGTGGTCCAGCGGTTACCACACCGGTGTCGACTTCGTCGTCCCGACCGGCACCTCGCTCAAGGCCGTCGGAGCGGGCACGGTCGTCTCCGCGGGCTGGGGCGGCGCGTACGGCAACCAGGTCGTCATCAGGCTCGCCGACGGCCACTACGCCCAGTACGCCCACCTGTCGCAGCTCTCCGTCTCGGCCGGTCAGTCGGTCTCCGGCGGACAGCAGGTCGGCCTCTCCGGTGCGACCGGCAATGTGACCGGCCCGCACCTGCACTTCGAGATCCGTACCGGTCCCGACTACGGCTCGGACGTCGACCCGGTCGCCTACCTGCGCTCGCACGGCGTCTCCGTCGGCTGACCCACCGCTCGACACCCCGCCTGACAGGCGCGCCACCGAAGGCCGGACCCGATCCACGGGTCCGGCCTTCGGTGTGTCCGCATGCCTGCACGTCCACGGGGCCCTCTCACGGGCGACCGTGCGTCAGCGCCGTTGCGTCGGCGCCACGTGGGCCGGTGCCCCCGCGTCGGCGCCCTGGCTCCACCGCTGTTCGACTTTGCGCGTTCACGATCGTTCCATTGCGGTCTTATGGCAGGACGGCCCGAGGCGTCGACAGGCGGGGCAGGGTGAGGACACAGTGATCGAAGGGAGCGGCAAGCGCTTTCCGGCATCGCGCTTCGTCCGTCTCCCTCTCTCCTGTGCCGTGAAGGAGCCCTGGTGCACGCCACCCCGCGCCGAAGAACCGTCACCGTCGCCGCGACCGCGGACGGCGAACAGCCCGGCCGACGGCGCCCGCGTCACCGCCGCCTCGGCAGCGGACCAGTTCGTCTCGGTATTCGACGGCGCGACCGGCGCGCCGAACGCACCCGGCAGCCAGTCGCCGACGACTTCGTCGCCGACGGCCCCTCCGGCGGGGCGGCCCCTCCGGCGGCCACTTCGGCATCGCCCAGCTCGACGGCGAACACCCCAGCCTGGTCACCAAGCTGGTCACCAAGCTGGTCACCCGCGTCGACGCCCGGAGCGGCGTCCCCGCCACCGAGACCGCCGCCCGCCTCTTCGACCCGCCGGCGTGGTCTCCGGCGCCCGCAACGCCACCCCCTGTCTAGGGCGACCTCGTCGGCGACCGGCGCGAGGAGATCCCCGCGAGAGCGCCGGCCGCACGGCCCTGCGCCTCCACACCACCACCGAGCCGACGAGGACCCGCGTCTACACCCTCGCGCACAACCCCGCGTACCGGCTCGGCTGGACCGTGCGCGGCTACCTCCAGTCCACATACACCGACTACCACCTCGGCACCGAGAGCCGCCGAGTCCCCGAGCCGCTCGTCACCACGCCCAGCGCCACCTCGTCCGCCGACCCCACCCCACC
>NZ_JARGEF010000456.1:0-2601 GCF_033794725.1 Streptomyces sp. ID05-39B
CTTTGATGCCCCCCGCAGACCGGTGGCCCGGCAGGAGGGTTCCGTGACCGCCGCCGATCTGCTGTCCCGGGTACGTGACTGCACCCCCGTCTCCCGCGGCCGCTACCGCACCGATGCCGACGCCCCCGCCACGATCCCGGTGTGCGGAACCGAGGGCGCGGTCTTCTGGACGGCCGACATGGACATCGACTGCGACGGGCGGCCGGGACAACGCTGCAACAGCACCACCGACCCCTCGTTCTCGCCCGCCACCGCCTTCCAGCAGTCCGACGGGCGCCATCTGAACGCGGAGAACCTGCCGTTCATCGTCGTACCGGGCGTGAGCACCCTCTGGAACCACCGCGACCACGGAGTGCGCGGCGGCAGCGTGGCGGCCGTCGTGTACGGGGACCGGGTCCGGTACGCCGTCGTGGGCGACGTCGGGCCGCGCGAGATCATCGGCGAGGCCTCGTACGCCGCCGCCGAGGCGCTGGGTATCCGCCCCGACCCGCGCTCCGGCGGAGTGGCGTCAGGTGTCACCTACATCGTCTTCAAGGACTCCCGGGCGACCCCCATCGAGAGCCACACGTCGGCCGTCGAGGTGGGGGAGCGGCTGGCACGGACCTTCGTGGCCGGGGCGGCTCCGGCGACGGCGGGCACGGACGGCTGACCGATTCGCGCTGGGAGGCGGCAGCGCACATGGTCCCTCGTGCACCGCCGCCACCCGGCCGCCGTCAGACCTTCCGGTAGGTGTACGCCTCCCCGGCCGCCGCCTCCACCGCGTCCAGGCCGGCCCCGGTGGACGCCGTGACGACCGCGGCCACCGCGCCCTCCACGAACGGCGCGTCCACCAGACGCGTGCCCTCGGGGAGTTCGTCGCCCTCGGCGAGCAGCGCCTTCACGGTCAGCACGGCACTGCCGAGGTCGGTCAGCACGGCGACCCCGGCCCCGCGGTCCACGGAGGCGGCAGCGGAGGCGATCAGCTCCGCGCTCGTCCCCAGCCCGCCCCCCTCCGTGCCGCCCGCCGGGGCGACGGGCACGGCGGCGCCGCCGCCCGCGAGCCCCCGCGCCAGCTCGGCCACGGAGGCCGCCACCTGCGCGCTGTGCGACACGAGAACGATGCCCACCAGCCTGTCGTCGGCCATCGCCGCGCTCACTCCCCGTTCGCTTCCGCGAGTCCCGCGACCAGCAGCGCCGCCGAGGTGGCACCCGGGTCCTGGTGTCCGATGCTGCGCTCGCCCACATAGCTGGCCCGGCCCTTGCGGGCCTGGAGCGGGATGGTGGCGACGGCTCCCTGTTCGGCAGCGGCCCGTGCCGCCCCGAAGCCCTCCCCGAGGGCGTCCACGGCGGGCACCAGCGCGTCGATCATCGTCTTGTCGCCCGGCGCGGCCCCGCCCAGCTTCATCACCGCGTCGACCCCCGCGCGAAACGCCTGCGCGAACTCCTCCTCGCTGACCTCCTCCGCGTCCCCGAGCGCCTTGCCGGTGCCGCGCAGCAGCGTGCCGTACAGCGGTCCGGACGCCCCGCCGACGGTCGAGATGAGCCGGCGTCCGGCGAGGACCAGGACGGCGCCGGGGGTCGTCGGGGGCTCCTTCTCCAGTGCCGCGGTGACGGCGGTGAACCCCCGCTGGAGGTTGCTGCCGTGGTCGGCGTCACCGATCGGCGAGTCGAGGGCGGTGAGCCGCTCCGCCTCACGGTGGACGGAGGCGGCGGTCGCCGTCATCCAACGGCGGAAGAAGTCGGCGTCGAGCACGGGATCTCCTTGCGTGGTCGGTAGTTGATCGCTTGCCCCGCCTTGCCTCACATGCCCCAGCGCAGCCCCGGCGTCCGTACGGGCGCGTCCCACAGCCGCAGCAGTTCCTCGTCGACCTGGCACAGGGTCACCGAGGCGCCGGCCATGTCGAGGGACGTCACGTAGTTGCCGACGAGCGTACGGGCGACGGGCACCCCGCGCTCGGCGAGCACCCGGTGGACCTCGGCGGTGAAGCCGTACAGCTCCAGCAGAGGCGTGCCGCCCATGCCGTTGACGAGGACGAGGACCGGGTTGCGCGGCGACAGGTCCTCCAGCACCGCGTGCACGGCCGCGTCGGCGATCTCCCCGGACGTCATCATGGCCCGCCGCTCCCGGCCGGGCTCGCCGTGGATGCCGATACCCAGCTCCAGCTCACCGGTGGGCAGATCGAAGGTCGGGCTGCCCTTGGCCGGCGTCGTGACCGAGCTGAGCGCGACGCCGAAACTCCGCGCGTTCTCGTTGACCTGCCGGGCGATCGCCTCGACCCGCTCCAGCGGCTGGCCCTCGTCGGCGGCGGCCCCCGCGATCTTCTCCACGAACAGCGTCGCGCCGGTGCCGCGCCGTCCCGCCGTGTACAGACTGTCGGTCACCGCGACGTCATCGTTGACCAGCACCTTCGCGACCTGGATGCCCTCGTCCTCGGCGAGTTCGGCCGCCATGTCGAAGTTGAGCACGTCACCGGTGTAGTTCTTCACGATGAACAGCACCCCCGCCCCGCTGTCCACGGCCGCGGCGGCGCGCACCATCTGGTCGGGCACGGGAGAGGTGAACACCTCACCGGGACAGGCCGCCGACAGCATCCCCGGCCCGACGAACCCCCCGTGCAACGG
>NZ_JARGEF010000457.1:0-2580 GCF_033794725.1 Streptomyces sp. ID05-39B
CTGTCAGGCCGCCCCGGCTGCCCTCCCCGCGCCCGCTGCCGTACAGCTCGTCCAGCGCGGTCGCCAACGAGGCGGCTGAGGAAGGCAGTCGATCCTTGCGGCGACCCAGGACCAGCCGCCAGCGATCGCCAGGGGCGAGTAGACCGCCCTCGGCCCGAGACGGGGATGCCCCGGCCGGCGAGCCGGCATCCGTCAGGGCCGGCGCGGGCAGCAGCCCCAGCGTCCGCAGGGTCTCGCGCGCGGCGAGATCGGCCCGTGTCCAGGCGGCGAGCGCGGCCGGGTCGATGCCGCCGGTGTCCGCGATGTGCGCCACGTCGAGGCGCTCCTCGACGGCCGCCAGCAGACGGTCACGGGCCGCGGGGCTGAGGGCGTCGAATCCGCCGCGCAGCGCCGGGAGCCGGTCGAGGAACTCCCGGTCGGGCAGCTCCGAGACCCGGTCGAGCAGGGGCTCCAACGCGGGCGCCGCGGCCTCCAGCAGGGGACCGGCGGCGGTCAGCAGCCCGCCGAGCCGTGCGGTGAGCGCCGCCCGCGAGTCCGGGTCGACGGCCGCGTCGACCCAGGACGCCACCCGGTCCCCGAACACCCGCGGGTCCTCCTGCCCGAGCAGCACGCGTACGGCCCCGGCGGCACCGCGCATCAGCGGGGAGCCGTCGGCGGCCAGCCGGGCGAGGGCGTCGGTGAGCCGGATGCCGCCCAGCACGTCGGCGCGGTGGGCCAGTTCGAGCAGGGCGTGGGCGTCCGCCGGGTCCTCGGAGCCGGTCAGGCCGTCCACCTGGCGCACCGCCGCCGAGGTGAGCAGCCCGGCCACGGCCGCCGCCCGCGCCGTACGGTCCCCGTCTTCGCCGAGACCGGGAATGTGCCCGGCCCGCAGCCGGTCCAGCAGAGCCAGCCCGGCGAGCAGTTCGGGCAGGGTGCCGGCCAGGGGGAGCACCTCGGCGAGGTCGGCGAGCCGCTCGTCCGCGAGCGCCGTCAGACCGCACTCGGCGGCCCCCGCCAGCCCGTCGAGAACCTGGGCGGCCGTCGGCCCGCCCTCGTCCCCCTCCAGGCGCCGCCGCTCGCGCAGCACGCCTTCGGCGGCCTGGGCCGCGGTGACCCCGCGCACGCCGGCCGCGGTGAGCATGGCCGCCGTCGCGGGCGTCCAGCGCACCTCCCAGCGTGAGGTGACCGCCTCGGCACCGCCCGCGCCGACGACCTCCTTCGCCTCCCCGTAGGGCACCCCGCACACCGTCAGCCGACGCAGCAGCAGCTCACGGCGCCGGTCGAGGCCGGACCGCAGGGGGTCCAGACGCATGTCCCGCACCGCGCCGGGGACCCCGTCGGCCGGTCCTGGCAGGCCCAGCTCCGCCGCCTCGGCCTCCACCGCGGGGGCCAGACCGCAGCGCGGCGCGTCCGGTGCGGGCCGTCCGGTGCGGGTGCCGACGAGCACCCGCTCCATCGCCCGCGCCACGGCCCGCCCCCGCCCGTACGGCTCACCCTGTGTCAGAACCGTCTGCACGGCCTCCACCAGCTCACCCCGGCCCGCCGCGGGCAGCCCGCGCAGCCGGGCCAGATCGCAGGCGAGCCGGACGATCTCCCGCGCGTCGGCGGGCCCCGACGGGTGTCCGAGGGCCCGCAGCTCGGCACAGACACGGACGGCCGCCCGCGTCAACGCCTCTGCCAGCGCCTCGGGGTCCCCCTGCGCGCGAAGGACCATGTCCTGCCACTCCGGGTCCCGGATGCCCGCCGGATATCCGGACCGCTCGTCCAGCAGGGCGTAGGTGTAGGGGATGAGGGACGTGGTCCACGCGGACGGGTTCGCCTCGGCCTCGCCGCTCTCCCCGGACTGCTCGGCCCCCTCCGTGTGCGCCCCCGTCAGCGCCGGGGCGTGGAAGGCCCCGATCACCATGGCGGCCCGCTCCCCGCCCGCCGTGGCCTCCGCGAGCCGCGCCCGCATCCACCGCTCCCGCCGCAGATCCAGCTCGGGCACGCCGCCCGACACGGCCGCGTCCTCGCGCAGCGCCCAGCCGGTGAGCAGAGCCGCCCGGCGCAGGGCCTCCGGCGGAGAACCCGGCGCCATCGCCTCGACGAGCCGGTCCCACAGGTCGTCCCCGGGACGGCCGCTCAGCCCGGCCCGCAGCGCGGCGGCCAGGCCGGGCCCGCCGTCACCCGGCGCCGGAGCGGCGGTCCGGCCCTCGCCCCACGCCCGGTCGGCGAGCGGCAGATCGCAGGCGATCACCGGCACGCCCCGCGGGCCCGCCCAGCGCACGGCGGCCAGCTCCGGCGAGAAGTCCGCGAACGGATAGAACGCCGGCCCCGCGCCGCCGCTCCCGTCACCGGGGGCGGCGGCGAGCGCGACCGGGGCCCGCGTCTCCTCGTGCCCGAGCCATGACAGCCACTCCTGCATCTCGGCCGGCAGCTCGACGAGCAGCACGTCCGGCTTCGCCTCGTCCAGCAGCAGGGGCATCGCCGCGGCCAGGGAGGGCGCGTGATGCCGTACGCCGATGAGGTAGGGCGCCGCCGGGCCGGTCAGGGCGGCGAGAGCCTCGTCGGGTGAGCCATGACCGGGTCGGGGGCGGGCCGCGACCCGGTCATGGCTCACCC
>NZ_JARGEF010000458.1:0-2549 GCF_033794725.1 Streptomyces sp. ID05-39B
GTCGTGCCCGGCGGGGTGGTCCTGGGCGGGGTGGTCGCGGGGCCGCCGCTGTTCTCGTCGCTGCGGTTGTCCGGGAGGGTGCCGGTGCCGTCCGGGACCTCGTGGGTGCCCTTGCGGTAGTACTCCAGCCACGACACGACGGTGTTGTAGTAGTCCGTCGAGTTGTTGTAGCTCAGGATCGCGCTGCGCAGGCCGGTGTCGGTGGACATGTCCCAGCTGTAGCGGCACAGGTAGTGACCGGCGGCGAGCGCGGCGTCGTAGATGTTGTTCGGGTCCTTCGCGCCGTCGCCGTTGCCGTCGCGGCCGGCCCACTCCCAGGTGGACGGGATGAACTGCATGGGGCCGACGGCGCGGTCGTGCGTGGTGTCGCCGTCGAAGGCGCCGTCGTCGGTGTCGCTGATGTTGGCGAAGCCGTTGCCGTCGAGGACCGGGCCGAGGATCGCCGAGCGGGTCTTGCCGTCGGCGTCGACGTTGCCGCCGCGGGCGTGGCCGGACTCCACCTTGCCGATGGCGGCGAGGAGTTCCCAGGGCAGGTTGCAGCCGGGCTTGGACCCGGCGAGCGACGCCGCGGCCTTCTTGTAGGCGTCCAGGACGGTCGCCGGGATGCCGGCCTCCGTGTCGCCGGCGGCGACCGGACCGGTGCCGGTGCTCTGGCTCGGCGCCGGGGCGGGGCTGTTCAGCGGCGGCAGGTCCGTGTAGTACGGCGAGTTGCCGGTGGCGCTGTCGTCGGTGCCGGCCGCGGATCCGGTGTCGGCCGACGGGGCGTCCGCGGCGGCCCGTCCGCCCGCGCCGCCGGCCGTGACGTCGGGTGCCTGGGAGGCGGCCAGAGCCGCGACCGCCAGTGCGGCCACGGTGGTGTTGACCGCACCCTTGCGCAGCCTGCTGCCGAAATGCGCCGACATGAAGTGAACCCCTCCCGTGGACACTCGAGCGCCCGTTTTCGTCCGTCTCGCCCGTCCCGTGGGACGCCTTGCCTCACTCGCCCCCTGAGGGACGGTCAACCTGCCGCGACATTGCCGTCACGGGCGGTTTGCGCTGATCTGTTCGGTTGTCCGACCGCCCATTCGCGCGGCGGCGGCCCAGGCGACCCTACGACAACTTCTTTACGACCGGCACCCGTTCGAGGCCGCTGTTCACCGCCCCACCACATGCCGTGGGGGCGTCGGAGGCGTCCCGCATACTGGTCCGACCGTCGATGTCCGAGCCGGCCGGCCCGGCAACACCCGCGCCGAGGAGCCTCGTTGCCGTTCACTCTGAGTCATGCCGCGGCCGTGCTGCCCGCAGTACGCGCCGACGGCACCGGCCGCGGACGCCTGGCGCCCGCCTTCCTCGTCGCGGGGTCGTTCGCTCCGGATATGACCTACTACGCGGCGAGCGTCCTGTCCGGGGCGATGGAGTTCGGCGACGTGACGCACTCCTTCGCCGGTGTCCTCACCGTCGACGTGCTCCTGGCCTGGGCGCTGGTGGGGCTGTGGCTGCTGGTGCGCGAGCCGCTCGTGGCGCTGCTGCCACGCGCACGGCAGGGCCGTACGGCCGTCCTGACGCGCTGTGGTTCGCCCCGCGCGCGTGTCCGGCCGTCCACGGTGGCGTGGTGGTACGTCTCCGCGGTCCTCGGCGCGCTGACGCACGTCGTCTGGGACGCCTTCACCCACCTCGACAGGTGGGGCATGCGGGTGTTCCCCGTCCTCGGCGAGACGATCGCGGGCTCCCCGCTGTACTGGTACCTGCAGTACGGCGGTTCGGCCGTCGCGGCGCTGGTGATCACCGCGTTCGTCGCCCACGCGCTGCGCCGGACCGCCGCCGGTGAGCCGCTCGGCGTGCCGGTGCTGTCGGCCCGCGACCGCTGGTGGGCCGCGGGCCTGATCGGCGGCTGCGCCCTGGTCGCGGCGGTCCGCAGGGCGCTCCGCTGGTGGGAGTACTGGGGCCCGAGCGCCGAACCGTACGAGCTGATCCCGACCCTGTGCTTCGGGGCGGGGGCGGGGCTGGTGCTGGGCGTTCTGCTGTACGCGGGTGCGGTGCGGGTGTGGCGGCGGGCGGAGGACGGTGCGCCACAGCGGGACGAGGTGCGCGTCGGCTGAGCCGGGTCGTCGCCCGTTCAGCGCGCGCCGAACCGGTCCGCGCCCGGTGTCGTGCTCGGTGTCGTGCTCGCCGAGAAGACGGCGATACGGCGTCCCGCGCGCGGCCTTCGCGGTCGGCGCAGGGCGGCGAGAACGAGGCTCAGGTGGCCGCGGGCACGCTCGGCCAGGGGCCACAAGGTGCGGTGCAGGCGAGTGCCGTGCCCGCGGGGGCCATCCTGGCGGGTGCCTTCCCCGCGGGGGAGGAAGGGGGCGGTCCGGCGTCGGAGACGTGCGGCCGTCTCGCGCAGCGCCGTGAGAGGGGGCCCGGGGACGCGGGGTGTGGCCGCGCCGGGCGCGAGGGCGGGGAGCGGTCGCCGGGTGGGCGTCCCGTCGGGGCGGCCGTGGAGGAGGCCGTGCCGCGTACGGCGGTCGCCGGGGCGGTCGCGACCGTCGAGGCCCTGGTGCCGGAGGACGACGGGTCGGCCGAGGCGG
>NZ_JARGEF010000459.1:0-2520 GCF_033794725.1 Streptomyces sp. ID05-39B
CCTCCGACCCCGACCCCGAGCCCACGCCCACCGGTCCTTCCCCGTCCGACCCGGGCGGCTCGACCCCGCCGTCCGACGGCAGCGGCGACCCGAGCCCGTCGACCTCATAGGCCGGGACCGCCCGCCGCGGGAAGCGAGTCGGCCCGGCTCCTGGGAGCCGGGCCGAGGGCCTCACACGGTCGGATCGACGGGATCCACGGGACGCGGTCCCGGTACCGGGTCCGCCGGGTGCGGGGCGAGCAACGGCAGCTGTGAGGCGAGCCGCTCCTCGCACAGCTCGACCAGACGGTCGTAGCCGGCCTTGCCCATCAGCTCGATCAGCTCCGGCCGGTACGAGACGTACACGGGGTCGCCCGCGCCGTGCGCCGAGGTCGCCGAGGTGCACCACCAGTGCAGGTCGTGCCCGCCCGGACCCCAGCCGCGCCGGTCGTACTCACCGATCGAGATCTGCAGCACGCGCGTGTCGTCGGGCCGGTCGATCCAGTCGTACGTCCGCCGCACGGGCAGCTGCCAGCAGACGTCCGGCTTGGTCTCCAGCGGCTCGCGGCCCTCCTTGAGGGCGAGGATGTGCAGCGAGCAGCCGGCGCCGCCCGCGAAACCCGGGCGGTTCTGGAAGATGCACGAGCCGTTGAACGGGCGGGTCTGGCGGGAGCCCTCCTCGTCCTCCGAGATCCAGCCGTCGCGCTCGCCCTCGGCGTGGTGCTGCCAGATGTCGGGCGTGAGCCGCGCCACGTGCCCCGCCACGCGCTTCTCGTCGTCCTCGTCGGAGAAGTGCGCGCCGAGCGTGCAGCAGCCGTCGTCCGCGCGGCCCGCCTGGATGCCCTGGCAGCCGCTGCCGAAGATGCAGTTCCAGCGAGAGGTCAGCCAGGTCAGATCGCACCGGAAGATCTGATCGCCGTCCGCGGGGTCGGGGAACTCGACCCACGCGCGTGCGAAGTCGAGGCCCTTCTCGTCCGCTTCCAGGGCCGTGCGCGACTTCTTCGACGGCTTCACCTGCGGAGAACCCGAAGGGACCTTGATGGATTTGGCTGCCTTGTCGACCTTGGCTGCCTTGTCGACCTTGTCGGCCTTTTCTTCCTTCGCCTTTTTCGTCTTTGGCACCTGACCAGGGTAAGTCGCTCGCGCGCGGCAACGGGACCGTCTCAGGATGGGCACCAGGGGCCGAGGTCAGCGTGGCTGGCAGTAGCGTTCCCCGCATGAGACTCGGTGTCCTCGACGTGGGATCGAACACGGTGCATCTGCTGGTGGTGGATGCGCACCCGGGCGCGTGCCCGTTGCCCGCGCACTCGCACAAGGCGGAACTGCGCCTTGCCGAACTTCTCGACGAGAGCGGTGCGATCGGCCGCGAGGGCGTCGACACACTGATCCGCGTCGTCCAGGAGGCCCTCCAGGCCGCCGAGGACAAGGGCGTCGAGGACGTGCTGCCCTTCGCCACCTCCGCCGTGCGCGAGGCCAGCAACGCCGACGACGTCCTCGCGCGCGTGCAGGCCGAGACCGGCGTCGAGCTCCAGGTCCTCAGCGGCGAGGAAGAGGCCCGGCTCACCTTCCTGGCCGCCCGCCGCTGGTTCGGCTGGTCGGCAGGCAAGCTGCTGGTCCTGGACATCGGCGGCGGTTCCCTGGAGATCGCGTACGGCATCGACGAGGAACCCGACGCGGCTGTCTCCCTCCCGCTCGGCGCGGGCCGGCTCACGGCCGGCTGGCTGCCCGGGGACCCGCCGGACGCCGCCCAGATACGAGCGCTGCGGCGGCACGTGCGCGCCGAGATCGCCCGGACCGTCGGGGAATTCAGCCGCATCGGCTCTCCCGACCACGTCGTGGCCACGTCCAAGACGTTCAAGCAGCTCGCCCGCCTCGCCGGCGCCGCCCGTTCCGCAGACGGCCCTTACGCCCAGCGCCAGCTGAAGCGGGAGTCCCTGGAGGCCTGGGTGCCCCGTCTGGCCGGCATGACCACCGCCCAGCGCGCGGAGCTGCCGGGCGTCTCCGAGGGCCGTGCGAGCCAGCTGCTGGCGGGCGCGCTGGTCGCCGAGGGAGCGATGGACCTGTTCGGCGTGGAGGCGCTGGAGATCTGCCCGTGGGCACTCCGCGAGGGCGTGATCCTGCGCAAGCTCGACCACATGGGGTCGCTGTAGCGCATGGCCCACGCGCGCGTGAGGCGTGAGCCAGGGACGGCCCCGCGCGCGAGGCACGGGAATGCGCGCGTGAGGCCGGGAACAGCCCCGCGCGTTGAGGCAGGGAACGGCCAGCCATGCACGCTGGCACGCTGCGGTAGGGAACAGCCCCGCGCCCGTGTGAGGCAGGGAACGGGCACCCGCGCGTGAGGGACGCCACGGCACGCGCGCGTGAGCGCGGCCGACCGGCACGGCCCGTCAGCCCGCCCCCGGCCGCCATCCGCCGCGCCGCCGGCCGCCTCGTCCCCCCCGTCGGATCCCTACGACTCGCCGGCGGCGTAGTCGGCCGCCGGGTTGGTGGCGGCCTTCGACGAGGAGGACTTCGCGGAGTCCGAGGAGTCCGACTTGGAGG
>NZ_JARGEF010000045.1:0-41546 GCF_033794725.1 Streptomyces sp. ID05-39B
GTGATGTGCCGCGTGGCGCGGAGATCATCGTCAACACCGACGAGTTCACCAAACGGGCGATGCAGAAGGTGGGGTACGCGGCCTCGCCCCTGGAGGACGAACGCCTCGTCCCACTTCAGGCGTGCGCGGGCGTCCTCGATGTCGGCCTTGGTGTGCGGGCGGTGGATCTTGAGGAGGGCCTCGGGCAGCGGGACCAGGCCGCGGCCCTCGCGCAGGGAGTCCGGGAGCGGGTCGACGGCTTCCTGGGCGCTGGGCAGGACCGTCTGGATCGCCTTGCCGATCTTCCAGGACTCGAGTTTGGCGGTCGCAGGGTAGATCGGGATGAGGGCGCCGGCCCAGGTCTCGACGGTCTCGTCGGTGTCGCTGCGCAGCAGTTCGTACGCCGGATGGGCCAGTTGGAGGCGGCGGTTGAAGAGGGACACCTTGCCGGAGAACATCGCGCGGGTGCCCGGCAGGAGTTCCTTGTGGGGCTTGTGCACGCCGTTGCCGAAGAAGACCAGCTGGAGGCGGCCGCTGCCGTCCGTGATGGTGACCTCCAGGCGCTGGCCCTTGCCGCGGGGGGCTTTGGACGAGGCGAAGGTGTGCAGGCGGGCGTCGGCGACCTGGGCGACCACGGTGACGTGCTCGTCCATCGGGAGGTCGGCGAGGTGCGTGAGCTGGCCGCGCTCCTCGTATCTGCGCGGGTAGTGGTGCAGCAGGTCGCCGACGGTGTGCAGGCCGAGATGCTCGGCCATCACCTTCGCGGTCGGTGGGCCGAGCACCTTTTTGAGCGGTTCTTCGAGCGCGGGCACGAGATCCATTGCACACCACCGCACTGACATTGCCGTATACGTGTCCCGAAACCCCTGGTCAGGCGGCTCGTTCCGGCTCTAGGATGACGCGCTCCGGCCATCCCCCGCGGTCACCGCCCCACCGGGACCGCCCGACCCCGCGCCGTCGACCCTCCCCCAAGCCGCGGCGCAGCAGCGATGGACTCCCAGACCTCACCGTCATCCCAGGCCTCATCGTCACCTCACACGTTCCAGGTCGACCTGCGTGGCCTGGTGGACCTCCTGTCCCATCACCTCTACTCCAGTCCCCGGGTCTATCTGCGCGAGCTGCTCCAGAACGCCGTGGACGCCATCACCGCCCGGCGGGCGGAGGAGCCCGGCGCACCCGCGCGGGTGCGGCTGTCCGCCTCCGGCGGGGAGCTGCGGGTGGAGGACTCCGGGGTCGGGCTCACCGAGTCCGACCTGCACACCCTGCTGGCCACCATCGGACGCAGTTCCAAACGGGCGGACGGACTCCAGGAGGCCCGCTCCGACTTCCTCGGGCAGTTCGGCATCGGGCTGCTGGCCTGCTTCGTCGTCGCCGAGCGCATCCGCGTGGTCAGTCGCAGTTCCCGTACGCCCGGCGCGCCGCCGGTGGAGTGGACGGCCCGCGACGACGGTTCGTACACCGTGCGGACGCTGCCCCACGAGGAGCGTCCCGAGCCGGGCACGACCGTGCATCTGGTGGCGCGGGCGGGGGCCGGGGAGTGGCTCACCGAGCGGCGGGTCCTGCAACTGGCGCGCGACTTCGGCTCGCTGCTGCCCTATGACGTCAAGGTCGGCGAGGAGCCGGTCACCGATCTGCCGGCGCCCTGGGACCGGCCGTACGCCTCTCCCGCGAACCGGCGGGTGGCGCTGGCCCGGCACTGTCACGAGCTGTTCGGCTTCACGCCGTTGGACTCGGTGGAGCTGAACGTTCCGCTGGCGGGGATCCGTGGCGTGGCGTACGTGCTGCCGGCCGCGGTGAGTCCGGCGCAGCGGGCGGGTCACCGCGTGCATCTGAAGGGCATGCTGCTCACCGATCGGGCCGAACAGCTGCTGCCCGACTGGGCGTTCTTCGTGCGCTGTGTCCTGGACACCGACAGCCTGCGGCCCACGGCCTCGCGCGAGTCGCTGTACGAGGACGAGACGCTGGCGGCCGTGCGGGAGGCGCTGGGTGAGCGGATCCGGGCATGGCTGACGGGGCTGGCCGCCGGGGATCCGGAGCGGCTTGCGGCGTTCCTGGCCGTGCATCACCTGGGCGTGAAGTCCCTGGCGCGGCACGACAAGGAGATGCTGCGGACGATGCTGCCGTGGCTGCCGTTCGAGACGACCGACGGGCGGCTGTCGCTGGAGGAGTTCGCGCAGCGTCATCCGGTGGTGCACTTCACGCGGACCGTGGAGGAGTACCGGCAGGTCGCGCCGATCGCGTCCGCGCAGGGCGTCGGCGTGATCAACGGTGGTTACACGTACGACAGCGAGTTGGTCGAGGCCCTGCCGTCGGTGCGGCCGGGGACGGTGGTCGCCGAGTTGGACGCGGACACCGTGACCGCGCACCTGGACGCCGTTGACGCGGCGGAGGAGCTGGCCCTTTCGGGTTTCCTGGCGGCGGCTCGGGCGAAGCTCGACCCGCTGGGCTGTGACGTCGTCCTGCGCGCCTTCCACCCGCTGTCGGTGCCCGCGCTGCATCTGGACGACCGAGCGGCCCGGCACGAGCAGGCGCGGGCCGACGTCGAGTCGCAGGCCGACGAACTGTGGGCGGGCATCCTGGGATCGCTGCGCGGCAGCGCCCCGCGCGCGCGTCTGGTGCTCAACCATCTCAACCCGCTGATCCGACGGATCAGTTCCCTGCGGGACGCCGAGCTGATCGGCACCGCCACGGAGTCCCTGTACGGGCAGGCGCTGCTGATGGCGCAGCGCCCCCTGCGGCCGGCGGACTCCGCGCTCCTGAACCGGGCGTTCATCGGCCTGCTGGAGTGGGCCACGCACGGGGAAGCCACACCTGAGGAGGACGGCCGGCGATGACCGCGATCACGGACTTCGACTCCCTGCGCCGGGCGATGGCGGAGAACGGCGAGCAGCCGGAGGGGCCGGCCCGCAACGCGCGCGCGGAACTGCTGCTGGCGCAGGCCGAGAAGCTGAACATCCCGCTCGCCGTGATCGAGGCGCTCGGGCATCAGCTGAAGGTCTACAACTACAGCTCCGAGAAGGACCGGATGTTCGTCCCGTTCGCGCGTCTGCTGCGCATGTGGGACGAGCGGCCGGAGGACTTCGACGCGCACGAGACGCACTCGCTGCACTGGGTCTTCAAGTGGATGTCGGCCGGCATGCTCGACCAGCCGCACGTGCCGCTGGCGTCGGTGGAGAAGTGGCTCGGCGAGATGGAGCACCGCTACCGGCTGGCCGGGCACTCCGAGCGGGCGGTGCGCGGCGCCGAGTTCAGTGTGGCCGCGCATGTCGGGGACGAGGAGCGCGCCGAGCGGGCGTTCGCCGCCTGGCTGGCCGCGGACCGCGACAGCATGGCCGACTGCCACGCGTGCGAGTTGCAGGGGCAGGGCTGGTGGCGTGCGGAGCAGGGCCGGGACGCCGAGGCCCTGGAGTTGTGGGCGCCCGTCCTGGAGGGCGCGTACACGTGCGCGCACGAGCCGCACGCCGCGCTCGCCTCGTCCCTGGTGCCGCTGCTGCGGCTGGGCCGCCCGGAGGAGGCGCGCGCGCATCACCTGCGCGGCTTCCGGCTGGTGCGGGCGATGGAGAGCATGCGGGGCGCGTACGCCGACCATGTGGAGTTCTGCGCGCTGACCGGCAACGAGGCGCGGGGCCTCGAACTGCTCGCGGAGCGCCCGGCGTACTTCACGGACAAGGGCCAGCCGCGCAGCAGGCTGGACTTCCTGAGTGTGGTCGTGCTGCTCATGGAGCGGCTGTCCGCGCTGGGCCTGGGCGGGCAGCAGGTGCCCGGTCCGGCCGGGCGGGAGTGGACGGCGGCCGAGCTGGCCGTCCACGCGCGCGGGGAGGCGCTGGCGCTGGCCGCGCGGTTCGACGAGCGCAACGGCACCTCGCACATCAGTGAGCGGGCACGCGCGCGTATGGCGCAGGAGCCGCTGGTGGAGCGGCTGCCGCTGGGCGTGCGCGCGGTACGGCCGCCGGCCCCCGCGGTCGCTCCCCCGGCTCCCCCGACGGCCGCACAGGGGTCGGATGCGCCGGATCTGGCCGCGCTGCTCGCCGAGGCGCGGCGGCTGTCGGACACGTTGCAGCCGCATGCCGTGGAGGCGTGGGCGGCGGTCGCGGTGGCCGCCGAGGGGGCCGAACTGGCGGCGCGTGACCGGGCGGAGATCGCCGACCACCGGGCGATGGGGCTGGGCCCGGAGGGTGCCGAAACGTTCGAGCAGGCGGCCGGGCTGTACGCGGAGGCGGGCGACCCCGGTGAGGCTCTGGCGGCACGCGCGCGTGGGGCGTACGTCCGCGCGCTGGACGGGGACATCGACGAGGCGCTCGCCGCGGTGGCCGAGCCGTACGACCGGGTTCTCGCGCTGTACGCCGAGGGCGGCACCGAGGTGCGGCAGGCGGCCGGGGTCCTCATGGGCCGGGCACGGATCCTGATGCGGCGCGTCCACGAGGCCGAGGGCCCGGTCGCCGAGCGGGCACTGACGGAGGCCGAGCGGGCCGTACGGGAGCTGCTCGCGCTCGTCGAGGGGCGGGCCGGGGACGACGTACGGCTCGTCGCGCGGGTCGCCGAGGGGCACGCGATGCTGGCGGAGCTGACCACGCGCGCGGGTGACGCGCAGGCCGGTGCGGAGCTGTTCGCGCTGGCCGCGGCGGAGTTCGTCGGGGCGGGGCTGCCCTGGTTCGCCGTGGAGTACGAGGCCAAGCTGGCCGGACTGGCGCACCACCTGGGCGACATGGCGGAGGCGGAGCGGGCTCTGCGGGCGGCCCTGGAGCACGGTGGCCGGTTCCTCGAGCCGGTCGGGCGGGCCCAGCTCCACCTCCAGCTCGCCGAGGTCGTCGGGGGCCGGGGGGAGGCGGGCGAGGCCGCCGAGCACGCCCTGGAGGCGGCGCACTGGGCCGACGAGGCGGGCGAGGGCCCTGCGTTCGGCGCGTGGGCGCGGCACCAGCTGGGCGGGTTCCTGGTGCGTCAGGGCCGGTGGGCCGAGGCCGCGGAGGTGCTGGAGTCGGCGCTCACGGACCTGTCCGCCGAGACGCACGGCGACGGGGCTCTCGTCCAGACGCAGTGGTGGCTCGGCGACTGTCTGAGCGAGCTGGGCGAGCACCGGGACGCCGCAGAACGCCGGTTGCAGGCCGCCGAGACCGCCCGGCACTGGCCCGAGCAGCACGACCACGCGACGCTGGCGCACCTGGCCGCCGAGTCCCTCGGCCAGGCGGGGCTGCACGCCGAGGCGGACCGGGCGTACGCGCGCGCGGGCGATCTGTGGCGCTCCCTGGGCAACGTGCACGGGCTGGTGCGGTCCTTGCGGGCGCGCGCGTGGCTGGCGTTGCGCACGAAGGACGGCCCGGAGAACGGCGGGCACGACGGCACGGAGCAGGGCATCGACGCGGCGCGGGAGCTGATGGCGGGCGCCGTCGGGGAGTGCGCCGACGCGCTGGAGACGGCGGACGACGAGGAGACCCGGCTGCGGCTGGTCCTCGAACTCGGCCACACGCACCGCCAGTTCGGTGACCTCCTGGCCCGCTCGGCCGCCGAGGACGCCGACGACGACTCGATCCGTGCCGCCATGGAAGAGGCGCTGTCCCAGATGTCGCAGGCGGTCGCGGTGTTCGTCTCCCTCGGGGACGCCGCCCTGGCGCCGCGCACCGGCGCCGAGCTGGCCGCGGGCTGGCTGGAGGCCGACCTGGGGCGTCCCTCGCGGGCAGCGGCACGCGCGCGTGCGGTGCTCAGGGCGTACGCGGACGCGGGGAGCGACCCGGACTTCGAGGGCGGGGACGAGGAGACGACCGTACGGGCGCGCCGGGCGGAGGCGGAGCAGCTGCTTCAGGCGGCGGAGGAAGCGGCGACGGAGCAGCGGTAGCGGTGCCGGGGTGGCGCGGCAGTCGGCGATCACCGCGTCCGGGGCCGGCCGTCACCCGGTCCGGGGCCGGCCGTCACCGTGTCCGGAGCCGGCCGTCACTCCACCCCGATCAGCAGCAGCGCGCCCTGTCGTCCCCCGTGGTAGACCACCGTGTCGACGGCGAGGTACGCCTCCCGCACCCGCGCCTCCAGGCGCTCGGCGACGCCTTCGGGAGCCTCGTCGCCGAGGACGAGGGTGACGAGTTCGCCGCCGGCAGCCAGCATGCGGTCCAGGACGGTCTCGGCGGTGGCGGTGACGTCGGCGCCGATGACGGCCACGTCACCCTCGATGAGGCCGAGGATGTCACCGGCCTGGCAGATGCCGGCCATCGTCCACGACTGGCGTTCGGCGACGGCGACCTCGGCGTAGCGGGTGGCGCCGGCCGCCGAGGTCATCGAGACGACGTCCTCGTCGAAACGGCGGTCCGGTTCGTGCACGGCGAGCGCGGCGATCCCCTGGACCGCGGAACGCGTCGGGATCAGGGCCACCCGGATGCCCTCCGCGCGGGCCTGCTCGGCCGCCGCGGCAGCGGTGTGCCGCAGGTCGGCGTCGTTGGGCAGCAGGACGACCTCACGCGCGTGGGCCCGCCGTACGGCCTGGACCAGTTCCCCGCTGGCGGGCGGCTCCCCGGGGCGGGCGAGCACGGCGGTCGCGCCGGCCTCGGTGTACAGACCGGCCAGCCCCTCGCCGGGTACGACGGCGACGACCGCCCGCTGGACACGTTCGCGCGGTGCGCGCTCGCCTCCGCGCGCGTGCACGTCGTCGGCGCCGAAGTGCGTGATGCGGATGCGGTACGGCCGGCCGGCCTCGACGCCCGCCTCCACGGCGGCGCCGGCGTCGTCCACGTGCACATGCACGTTCCACAGCCCGTCCCCGCCGACCACGACGAGGGAGTCGCCCAGCCCGTCGAGCCGCCGGCGCAGCCGGTCGACGGCGGCGTCCTCGGCCTCCAGCAGGTAGATCACCTCGAAGGCGGGCCCGCCGCTCCCGTGGCCGTCATCGGCACACGGCTCCTCGCTCGCGGCGGGCCCGCCCGCGGGCGAGGAGCCGCCCACGAAAGCACGGCCGCCCCCCTCGGCAACCGGTATCTCTCCCGTGAACGTCTCCACCAGCGCCGCGAGCACCGCCACCAGACCCCGCCCGCCCGCGTCCACCACCCCGGCACGCGCCAGGACGGCAAGCTGGTCCGGCGTCGCGGCGAGTGCCGTGCACGCGCCCCGGTAGGCCGCCCTGGCGACCGTCCCGCAGTTCCCCTCGGCCCCCTCAGCCGCGTCGGCGGCGGCCGAGGCGACCGACAGGACCGTGCCCTCGACCGGGTGGGCCACGGCCCGGCGGGCGGAGTCGGCCGCGTGCCGCAGCGCCAGGCGCAGCCCCTCCGCGTCGGTACGAGGGCCCTCGCCCTCGGCGAGCACCTGGGCCATGCCGCGCAGCAGCTGCGCCAGGATCGTCCCGGAGTTCCCGCGCGCGCCGATGAGCGCGCCGTGCGCCATCGCGCGCGCGGCATCGGCGAGAGAGGGGGTGCCGTCCGGCCCGGAGCCGGCCGCGTGGCCGGTGAACACCGCCTCGACGGCGGTCACCGCGGACTCCATGGTCAGGTAGAGGTTGGTTCCGGTGTCCCCGTCGGCGACCGGGTACACGTTGATCGCGTCGATCTCCTCACGCGCGCGTCCCAGCGCCCGGAGCGCGAGACCACACCAGGTGCGCACCGCGAGAGCATCGAAGAATGTCTGCGGTACCTGCGGCACCTGCGCCTCCCTGAGCTGCTGGACTGGGACGCAGCGTAGACGGTGGGCGGGGTTTTGCCGGTGGAAGGGCCGGGGCCGGGCCCTGACCAGCCATGGTAGTTTCGTTGTACTGGCGCAGCCGTTGTATGCTGCTCCGGTTGCCCGATCCCATCGGGCCATCCCCCTGGCAGCGCCACTCAGGTCTTCGATCCCACGATCTTGATCCCGGCATGCCGGGATCAACCGTAAGTGCATCTGAAGTCTTTGGAGTGACCGGTGGCTGCCAACTGCGACGTCTGCGGCAAGGGGCCGGGCTTCGGCAATAGCATCTCGCACTCCCACCGTCGTACGCCCCGTCGCTGGAACCCGAACATCCAGCGCGTGCGTACCGTAGTCGGTGGGACGCCGAAGCGCGTGAACGCTTGCACCTCGTGCATCAAGGCCGGCAAGGTCTCGCGCTGACGCATATCCCCCACCTCTCGGCTTCGCTCGAGACGGGGGGACCTCCATCGCGCGCGGCCACTGCTGGTTGCTGCACAAAGCCGGTCCACCATTGGTGGGCCGGCTTTCTGCCATGCCCGCCGACCGTCTGACGGCCTCTGCGGGCCACCGAGCGGGCCCCGCGACGGACATCACGCTCCCGGAGCATCCGGTGGCGTGAGGCCCCTCGCCCGTCCGAGCCGCCAGCCGTGATCCACCGGCCCGATCCCGCCGCCGAGGGCGAAGCCCGCCGCGATCGCCCCGGTGACGTACTCCTTGGCCGCCGCCACCGCCTCCGGCACGGTCTGCCCCTTCGCGAGCTGCGCCGCGATCGCCGAGGCGAGGGTGCAGCCCGTGCCGTGGGTGTGCCGGTTGTCGTGCCGGGGCGCGCGCAGCCAGTGCTCCTGCGAGCCGTCGGTGAGCAGGTCGACGGCGTCGCCGGGCAGATGCCCGCCCTTGATCAGCACCCAGCGCGGCCCGTACGCCAGGACAGCCGCCGCGGCCTGCCTGAGATCACGCTCCGACTCGACGCGTACGCCGGTCAGCTGGGCCACCTCGTCGAGGTTGGGCGTGGCGACGGTGGCGGCGGGCAGCAGCCTGGTGCGGACGGAGTCGAGGGCCGAGGCGGCCAGCAGCGGGTCGCCGTGCTTGGAGACGCCGACCGGGTCGACCACCACCGGCGCGTCGGTGTCGGCGATCAACTCGGCCACCGCTTCGACGAGTTCGGCGCAGGACAGCATCCCGGTCTTCACGGCCCGGACGCCGATGTCGTCGACGACGCTGCGGTACTGGGCGCGCACCGCCTCCACGGGCAGCTCCCAGACGCCTTGGACGCCGAGGGAGTTCTGCGCGGTGACGGCGGTGACCACGCTCATGCCGTGGGTGCCGAGCGCGAGCATCGTCTTGAGGTCGGCCTGGATGCCGGCGCCGCCGCCGGAGTCGGAGCCGGCCACCGTCAGGACCCTCGGGGGTATCACGACTCCATGTCCCCGAAGTGGTCCCAGCCGCCCTTGCTGGTCCAGGGAGCCCCGTCGACCGTCACCTGGGGCAGCGCGGAGGGGTTGAGGACCTCGCCGATCACCTTCCAGCGGGCCGGGAGCTTCACGTCCGGCGGGAAGGTCGCCACGATCGCGTGGTCCTCGCCGCCGGTCAGCACCCACTGGATGGGGTCGACGCCGACGGCCTGCCCGATGTCGTTCATCTGGGAGGGCACGTCGATGGCGCCGGAGCGGATGTCGATGCGGACCTTGCTGGCCTCCGCGATGTGACCCAGGTCGGCGATCAGTCCGTCGCTCACGTCGCACATCGAGGTCGCGCCCAGGGCGGCCGCGGCGGGACCCGCGTGGTAGGGCGGTTCGGGACGGCGGTGGGCCTCGACGAAGGCGCGGGGGGAGCGGAATCCGCGGGAGAGGACCGCGTACCCGGCGGCGGACCAGCCCAGCCAGCCGGTGACCGCCACGAGGTCGCCGGGCTGGGCGCCGGACCGGGTGACCGGCTCCTGGTTGCGCAGATCGCCGAGCGCGGTGATCGACACCATGATCGTGTCGCCGCGTACGACATCGCCGCCGACCACCGAGGCACCGGCGACCTGGCACTCGTCGCGCAGGCCGTCCATCAGCTCGGTGGGCCAGGTGACCGGCAGTTCGCCGGGCACCACGAGGCCGAGGAGCAGTGCGGTCGGCACGGCTCCCATCGCGGCGATGTCGGCGAGGTTCTGGGCGGCGGCCTTGCGGCCGACGTCGTAGGCGGTGGACCAGTCCCGGCGGAAGTGCCGGCCCTCCAGCAGGATGTCGGTGCTCGCCACGACCCGGCGGTCGGGCGCGGCCACCACCGCGGCGTCGTCACCGGGTCCGACCCGGACCGCCGATGTGGTGGTGAGACGGGAGGTGAGCTCCCTGATGAGCCCGAACTCCCCGAGCTCACCAACAGTGCCCTTCATCGCCCCAGCTCCCCTTCTGTCCCTGTCCGTGCCCGGTCGCGCGTCACCAGTGTCCTCGATACGGTCGAGACATCCGTCAACTTCGGTCGTGCCCGCACCCCGGCGCGCGAGCCGCGGTCCGCGCAGGTCTCCCCGCGGCGAGCGGCGACGCGATACCGTGGCGTTCCTTTTCCCCACATGATCCTCGTGGCCGCCCTGGAGGTTCCGTGGTACAGGCGTACATCCTGATCCAGACGGAGGTCGGCAAGGCGTCGACCGTCGCCGAGACGATCAGCAAGATCCCTGGGATCGTCCAGGCCGAGGACGTCACAGGTCCCTACGACGTGATCGTGCGGGCCCAGGCCGACACGGTCGACGACCTCGGTCGCATGGTGGTCGCCAAGGTCCAGCAGGTGGACGGGATCACCCGCACCCTGACCTGCCCGGTGGTGCATCTGTAGCCCCCGTCTACCCTTGGCCGGTGAACGCTTTCCGTCCCCGGCCGGTCGTCCTGCCCCCGCTCGCCCTCCTGCTGGCTGCGGTGGGCTGTTCCTCAGCAGACGGTGACGTGTCGGCGGCGGTTCCCAGCCCCTCGGCGACCGTCACCGAGCTGTGCCGGAACCTGGACAGAACGCTGCCGTCCGCGGTGGACGACCAGCACCGCCGGGATCCCTCGCCCGCGTCCGCGCTGACAGCGGGCTGGGGGAACCCGGCGATCATACTGCGCTGCGGGGTCGAGCGACCGCCGAAGATGATCGATCCCAAGGTGGCCGAGGGCGGGGACCCGGACGCGGTGGCCGGTGGGGTGAACGGGGTCGACTGGCTGATGGAGAAGGAGGACGACGGGGCGTACCGGTTCACGACCGCGAGTCGCCTCGCCTATGTCGAGGTCACGGTGCCCAAGGGTCGGGACACCTCGGGTGCGCTGATCGACCTGGCCGCCGCCGTCAAGAAGGCGATCCCCGAGGGGATCGCCGACTGAGGGCCCAGGGCCCGTCTGACAGTTCAGGCCCCTAGGGCGTGTTTCGAAAGTCCCGCCTGCCGGGCGACGCCTGGCACGCACGCTCGCCGCGTTGTCGGGATCATCCCGATACAACCAGTATCGGGACGACCCTCCGCCTTGCGATCGCACGCACCAGACGCCGCCCGGCCTGCCCTTCGGGCAGACGACGCTACTTTCGAAACACGCCCTAGCGCAGTCCCGTGGACCTGCTCAGAGCCGCCTGGATCAGCCTGTCCACCAGCTCCGCGTAGCCGACGCCGCTCGCCTGCCACATCGCCGGGTACATCGAGATCGGCGTGAAGCCCGGCATCGTGTTGATCTCGTTGATGACGAACTCGCCGTCCTCGGTGAGGAAGAAGTCCGCCCGGACCAGTCCCTCGCAGGAGGCGGCCTCGAAGGCGTCCACCGCGAGCCGCTGGACGTCCGCGGTCTCCTCCGGCGTCAGCGGCGCCGGGACCAGGCCGGGGGTCGAGTCGATGTACTTGGCCTCGAAGTCGTAGTACGCGTGCGCGTCCGGCGGCGGGATCTCGGCCGGTACGGAGGCGCGCGGGCCGTCCTCGAACTCCAGGACGCCGCACTCGATCTCGCGGCCGCGCAGCGCCGCCTCGACGAGGATCTTCGGGTCATGGCGCTGGGCCTCGGCGATGGCCTCGTCCAGCCCGGACGGGTCGTCGACCTTGGTGATGCCGATCGAGGAACCCGCGCGCGCGGGCTTCACGAACAGCGGCCAGCCGTGCTCACCGGCGAAGTCGACGATCTTCTTGCGGGCGGCGGACTCCTCCCGCTCCCACTCGCGCGGCCGGATCACCACGTACGGGCCGACCCTGAGCCCGAAGGAGGTGAACACCCGCTTCATGTACTCCTTGTCCTGGCCCACGGCCGAGGCGAGCACGCCCGAGCCCACGTAGGGCACACCGGACAGCTCCAGCAGTCCTTGAAGGGTGCCGTCCTCGCCGTAGGGGCCGTGCAGGACCGGGAAGACGACGTCGACGTCACCGAGGGCCTTGGGCACCGATCCGGGCTCGCTGTAGACGACTTCGCGGTTCGCGGGGTCGACGGAGAGCACCACGGCACCCTCCTGCGAGTCGGCGAGTTCCTCGACGCTGGGCGTACGGCGCTCGGTGATCGCCATCCGCTCCGGCTCGTCGGCGGTGAGCACCCAACGGCCTTCCCGCGTGATACCGATCGGCAGGACCTCGTACTTCGTCCGGTCGATCGCCGTGAGGACGGCGCCGGCGGTGACCATGGAGATCCCGTGCTCGGAGCTGCGTCCGCCGAACACGACGGCCACGCGCGGCTTACGAGACGGCTGCTCAGGGCTCTGGGGAAGGTTCTCGGTGCTCATATCGGCATGAGGGTACCCGGTGGTAGGGCGTGGATACAGCGTCGACTCAGGGGGTCGCTCAGCGTCGTTCCGGCTTCGCGCTGCGCGACATCAGCTCCTTGAGGGCGACCATCGGCGGCTTGCCCTCGTGGACGATCCCGACGACGGTTTCCGTGATGGGCATGTCGACGCCGTGCCGACGGGCCAGATCCAGCACGGACTCACAGGACTTGACGCCCTCGGCGGTCTGCCTGGTGACCGCGATGGTCTCCTGGAGGGTCATGCCCTTGCCGAGGTTGGTGCCGAAGGTGTGGTTGCGGGAGAGCGGCGAGGAGCAGGTCGCCACCAGGTCGCCGAGGCCCGCGAGTCCGGAGAAGGTCAGCGGGTCGGCGCCCATCGCGAGGCCCAGCCGGGTCGTCTCGGCGAGTCCGCGCGTGATGAGCGAGCCCTTGGCGTTGTCGCCGAGGCCCATGCCGTCCGCGATGCCGACGGCGAGCCCGATGACGTTCTTGACCGCGCCGCCGAGTTCGCAGCCGACGACGTCGGTGTTGGTGTACGGGCGGAAGTACGGCGTGTGACAGGCCGCCTGGAGCCGCTGGGCGACGCTGTCGTCGGTGCAGGCGACCACGGCCGCGGCCGGCCTGCGAGAGGCGATCTCCTTGGCGAGGTTGGGCCCGGTGACCACGGCGATGCGGTCCCGGCCCACCTCGGCGACGTCCTCGATCACCTCGCTCATGCGCATGGTCGTACCGAGTTCGACGCCCTTCATCAGCGAGACGAGGACGGTGCCCGGGGCGAGCAGCGGGCGCCAGGCGGCGAGGTTGTCGCGCAGGGTCTGCGAGGGGATGGCGAGGACGGTGAAGTCGGCGTCGCGGGCGGCTTCGGCGGGGTCCGCGGTGGCCCGGAGGTTCTCCGGGAGTTCGACGCCGGGGAGATAGTCCGGGTTGCTCCGCGTGGAGTTGACGGTGTCGGCGAGCTGGGCGCGGCGTGCCCACAGCGTCACCTCGCAGCCCGCGTCGGCGAGCACCGTGCCGAAGGCCGTACCCCAGGAACCGGTGCCGAAGACGGCGGCCTTGACGGGCTTGCTCACTTGCTGTTCTCCCCCTTGTGGCCGGTCCGCGCCTGGGACCTGCCGTGACTGGTCTGCGCCTGCGTCCGGCGCCGCTGCTCATTGCGCTCACGGCGCGGGTCGTAGGGCCTGTCGGGCGCCCGCTCGCCGCGGATCTCCTCCAGCTGCCGGGTGACGGCGGCCATGATGACGTCCGTCGCCTCCTTGAGCAGCTCGGGAGTCATCTCCCGGTCGTAGAACGGGGAGAGGTCCACGGGCGGGCCCGCCAGGACGTGGTGGGTCTTGCGCGGAAGCAGGTCGGGCTTCCTGGCGTAGGGCGGCAGTAGTTCGTTGACGCCCCACTGCGCGACCGGGATCACCGGGCACTTGGTCTGCAGGGCGACGCGCGCGGCCCCGGTCTTGGCGGTCATCGGCCAGCCGTCGGGGTCACGGGTCAGGGTGCCCTCGGGGTAGAAGGCGACGCATTCGCCGCGCTCCACCGCCTCGATCGCGGCCCGGAAGGCGCTGAGCGCGTCCGTGGACTCGCGGTAGACGGGGATCTGTCCGGTGCCGCGCATCGCGGCTCCGACGAACCCCTTCCCGAAGAGCCCGCTCTTCGCCAGGAATCGCGGAACCCGCCCGGTGTTGTACTGGTAGTGCGCGTATGCGAAGGGATCGAGGTGCGAATTGTGGTTCACCGCGGTGATAAACCCGCCCTCGTCAGGAATGTGCTCCGTCCCACGCCAGTCCCGCTTGATCAGAATCACCAGCGGCGGTTTGCAGAGCACCGCTGCGAAGCGGTACCAGAAGCCGATTCTGCGGCGGGGCACGCGAACACCTTCCTCTAGGACTTCCCTCAGTTCCCTGACTTCCTTTGGGCCGGGGGCCGGACAAGTGTCGCCCCGGGCCGCCGGTCTGTCGAGAACACCGTACGCCCCGACCGAGGTGGCGCCGGAGGGACCGGGGGACAATGTCCGCGACGAGAGAGAGACGGTACGCCGGTGCAGTGGAGCTTGGTCATCCCCCTGAAGCCCTTGGCACTGGCCAAGAGCAGACTCGCGGACACCGCCGCCGACGCGCTGCGTCCTGGCCTCGCCCTGGCCTTCGCCGTGGACACCGTGGCGGCCGCGCTGGCCTGTGCCGCGGTGCGTGATGTGGCCGTGGTCACCAATGACGAACTGGCCGGGCGCGAACTCGCGGCGCTCGGCGCGCGCATCGTCCCCGACGACCCGCGCGCGGGTCTGAACGCCGCCCTGGCACACGCGGCGGCCGCGGTACGCGCCACGCTTCCCGACAGTGCGGTGGCCGCACTCAACGCGGATCTGCCCGCACTGCGTCCGCCGGAATTGGCCCGCGTCCTGGATGCCGCCGCGGAATTCCCGCGGGCTTTTCTCCCCGATGCGGCCGCAATCGGTACAACTCTGCTCGCGGTGGCCCCCGGCCGTGAATTGCTTCCCGCATTCGGCACCGATTCCCGCGCCCGGCACCGAGCCTCCGGCGCCATGGAACTCCGGCCGGCGGCCGTGACTTCCGTACGGCAGGACGTGGACACCGGTGAGGACCTGCGGGTGGCCCTGGCGCTCGGGGTGGGGCCACGAACGGCCGCCGCGGCCGCGCGCCTGCTCATTCCGGGGCAGTAGGCTGCCGGTCATGCAGGCCACCGCATACACGTACGACGCCGGCACCCGCAGCGGACAGGTGCTGCTGGACGACGGCACCCCGGTGCCCTTCGACGCCTCGGCGTTCGACGCGGGCGGGCTGAGGCTGCTGCGCCCGGGACAGCGGGTGCGGATCGAGACCGAGGGCGAGGGTGACTCCCGGCGCGTCACTCTCGTCACCCTCCAGACCTTCTGACTCCGGACCGTTTGAGGCTTCCGAGCTGGCCGGAGTGCGGCAGAACGCCGCGGGCCGGACTCCGAGAGGGAGTCCGGCCCGGCGCGTGAGTGCCGTTGAACGCTTGCGCCTCAGCGAGCGGTGGTCTTCTTCGCGGTGGTCTTGCGGGCGCTCGACTTCTTGGCGGGGGCCTTCTTGGCCGTCGCCTTCTTCGCCGGGGCCTTCTTGGCGGCCGTCTTCTGGGCCGTGGCCGTCTTGGCCGTGGTCTTCTTGGCGGCCGGCGTCGCCGTCTTGGCGGTCGACTTCTTCGCGGCGCCCGTGGTCTTCTTCGCGGCGCCCGTGGTCTTCTTCGCCGCGGCCGTCGTCTTCTTCGCCGCGGCCGTCGTCTTCTTCGCGGCGGCCGTCGCGCGCTTGGCCGGGGCGGCCTTCTTCGCCGCGGCCTTCTTGACCGTGGCGGAGGCGCCGCCGGTCAGGCTGCCCTTGGGCGCCTTCTTGACGGCGACCTCGCCGCCGCGCGGGAGCTTCTTCGAGCCGCTCACCAGGTCCTTGAAGCCCTGGCCCGCGCGGAAGCGCGGCACGGACGTCTTCTTGACCCGAACCCGCTCGCCCGTCTGGGGGTTGCGGGCGTAGCGGGCCGGACGGTCGACCTTCTCGAACGAACCGAAGCCGGTGACCGAGACCCTGTCCCCGGCGACGGTCGCGCGGACGATGGCGTCCAGGACCGCGTCGACCGCGTCGGCGGCCTGCTGCCTGCCGCCCACCTTGTCGGCAATCGCTTCTACGAGCTGCGCCTTGTTCACGTCTTCCCCTTCGGAGACATTGCCAGAACGAAAGTGTTCAAGCGTTTTCGCACGTTAGGCAGATATATACCGCAAATCAAACACGAAACGGGCTAATCACCCTTGTGCCGCAACGAACTCGGCTGCTCCGGAAGCGATCAACGCTCCTCTTCGGGGACGCGTCCCGCGTCGAGGTCCGCCATGAACCGCTCCAGCCGCCTTGTCGCGTCGGCGAGATCGTGCTTGGCCGCGGCCGTAATGACCAGCAGCTTCCGGGTCAGCGCCATCCGTACGCCCTCCGGGACTTGCAGTGCGCGCACTCTTGCGTGCGCTTCCTTGAGCTGGTTCGCGACCGCCGTATAGAGCTCGAGTTGGCCGTCGTGTTCCATGCACAGATTGTGCCATCTGGGGCGAGTTGTCGCCCGCCCAGGGGGCAACTGGCGCCTCACAGGGGGTTCCTGGCACCTCGGGACGTCCTGGCCTCGATAGGCGCGTACCCCGGCAACCACCGCCGTAACGTGGGAAGTTGGGAGATACGGCGAAGATCGGCGGGGCCGAACGGGTGCAGACATGGCCGTACCCCCGATCGGGCCGATCGGGGGTACGGAGGGGGCTATCGGTGGCTGGAATTCGACCAGAGCCGGTCGACTTCGGCCGGCCGCGAGGCAGGATCCGGGCCAGGGTCCGGGTCCCGGCCAGGCCGGGCCGGGTCCGACCAGATCCGGATCAGGTCTGGAGCGTCCTCGGCTTGTACGACGGCCGCTTGGCCTCGTACGCGGCGATGTCGGGCTCGTTCTGGAGCGTGATGGAGATGTCGTCCAGCCCGTTCAGCAGCCGCCAGCGGGCGTTCTCGTCGAGTTCGAAGGCGGCGGTGATGCCCTCGGCGCGCACCTCGCGCCGCTCGAGGTCGACCGTGATCTCGGCGGTGGGGTCCTGCTCGGTCAGCTCCCACAGCGCGTCCACGATCTTCTGCTCCAGCAGGACCGTGAGCAGGCCGTTCTTCAGCGAGTTGCCGCGGAAGATGTCGGCGAACCGGGAGGAGATCACGGTCTTGAAGCCGAAGTTCTGCAGTGCCCAGACGGCGTGCTCGCGGGAGGAGCCGGTGCCGAAGTCGGGGCCGGCCACCAGGACGGTCGCGCCCCTCCGCTCGGGCTGGTTGAGGATGAACGACCCGTCCTTGCGCCAGGCCTCGAACAGCCCGTCCTCGAACCCGTCCCGCGTGACCTTCTTGAGCCAGTGAGCAGGGATGATCTGGTCGGTGTCGACGTTGGATCGGCGCAGCGGGACGGCCCGGCCGGTGTGCGTGGTGAATGCTTCCATGACTGATCAGACTCCAGCGGGCGTACGGGTCTCGGCGTCGGACAGATCGGCCGGGGAGGCCAGGTGGCCCAGGACGGCCGTGGAGGCCGCGACCTGCGGGGACACCAGGTGCGTACGACCGCCCTTGCCCTGCCGGCCCTCGAAGTTGCGGTTGGAGGTGGACGCGGAGCGCTCACCCGGCGCCAGCTGGTCGGGGTTCATGCCCAGACACATCGAGCAGCCCGCGTGCCGCCATTCGGCGCCGGCCTCCTTGAAGACGACGTCCAGACCCTCGGAGACGGCCTGCAGACCCACCCGCGCGGAGCCGGGGACGACCAGCATCCGTACGCCGTCGGCGACTTTGCGGCCCTTCACGAGTTCGGCGGCGGCGCGCAGGTCCTCGATCCGCCCGTTGGTGCAGGAACCTACGAAGACGGTGTCCACCTTGATGGAGCGCAGCGGCTGTCCGGCCTCCAACCCCATGTATTCCAGGGCCTTTTCGGCGGCGTGGCGCTCCGAAGCGTCTTCGTACGAAGCCGGGTCGGGGACGGTTGCCGAAAGCGGTGCGCCCTGCCCCGGGTTGGTGCCCCAGGTGACGAACGGCGACAGCTCACCGGCCTTGATGACGACCTCGGCGTCGAACTCGGCGTCCTCGTCCGTCTTCAGCGTCTTCCAGTACGCGACGGCGGCGTCCCAGTCCTCGCCCTCGGGCGCGTGCGGGCGGCCCTTGAGGTACTCGAAGGTGGTCTCGTCGGGGGCGATCATGCCCGCGCGGGCGCCGGCCTCGATCGACATGTTGCAGATGGTCATCCGGGCCTCCATCGAGAGCTTCTCGATGGCGGAGCCGCGGTACTCCAGGACGTAGCCCTGGCCGCCGCCGGTGCCGATCCGCGCGATGATCGCCAGGATCAGGTCCTTGGCGGTGACGCCGTCGGGCAGTTCGCCGTCGACGGTGATCGCCATGGTCTTCGGGCGGGCCATCGGCAGCGTCTGGGTGGCCAGCACATGCTCGACCTGCGAGGTGCCGATGCCGAAGGCCAGGCCGCCGAAGGCGCCGTGCGTGGAGGTGTGGGAGTCGCCGCAGACGACGGTCATGCCGGGCTGGGTCAGTCCGAGCTGCGGACCGACGACGTGCACGACGCCCTGCTCGACGTCGCCCAGCGGGTGCAGCCGGACGCCGAACTCGGCGCAGTTCCTGCGCAGCGTCTCCAGCTGGATGCGCGAGACCGGGTCGGCGATCGGCTTGTCGATGTCGAGGGTCGGGGTGTTGTGGTCCTCGGTGGCGATGGTGAGGTCGCGGCGGCGCACCTGTCGGCCGCCCTTGCGGAGGCCGTCGAAGGCCTGCGGGCTGGTCACCTCGTGCAGCAGGTGCAGATCGATGAAGAGGAGGTCGGGCTCGCCCTCGGCGCGCCGGACGACGTGGTCGTCCCAGACCTTCTCCGCGAGTGTCCTACCCATCGCTTTCCCTCCGACCGGCAAACCGCGCCGGCCCAACTAGAGATCTTGTGGGGGCGGCAACGCGCCCCTCCGGCTCACCGGGCGCCCCTGCTTGCCGGGCACCCGCCGCCAGGCCCGTTGGTCCTCGGGCCGCTGTGTATCCAAGGGTTGCGCGTCTCACGGAAAATTGAACTTGCGTTTCACAGAGTGAGACGAGAATATCGTTTCATGGACAACAGTAGCGGCGTAGGCGTTCTGGACAAGGCAGCCCTTGTCCTGAGCGCCCTGGAGTCCGGTCCGGCCACCCTCGCAGGCTTGGTCGCTGCCACCGGACTCGCACGACCCACGGCCCACCGGCTGGCCGTGGCTCTGGAACACCACCGTATGGTGGCGCGAGACATGCAGGGCCGTTTCATTCTCGGCCCCCGCCTCGCCGAACTGGCCGCGGCCGCGGGCGAGGACCGCCTCCTCGCGACGGCCGGTCCGGTGCTCACCCACCTCCGTGACATCACGGGCGAGAGCGCCCAGCTCTACCGCCGCCAGGGCGACATGCGCATCTGCGTCGCCGCGGCGGAGCGCCTGTCGGGCCTGCGGGACACGGTCCCGGTCGGCTCGACGCTCACGATGAAGGCGGGCTCCTCGGCGCAGATCCTGATGGCCTGGGAGGAGCCCGAGCGCCTCCACCGCGGCCTCCAGGGCGCCCGCTTCACGGCGACTGCCCTGTCGGGCGTACGGCGCCGAGGCTGGGCCCAGTCGATCGGCGAGCGCGAGCCGGGCGTCGCGTCCGTCTCCGCGCCGGTGCGCGGTCCGTCGAACCGCGTGGTGGCCGCCGTCTCGGTCTCGGGGCCCATCGAGCGCCTCAGCCGGCACCCCGGACGCATGCACGCGCAGGCGGTCATCGACGCCGCGGGCCGCCTGTCGGAGGCGTTGCGCCGCACCGGCTGACGCAAGCCGAAGACAGAGAACAAGGGACACAAGCCAGGGAACAGGGCGGGCCTCAACGCCGCGGCACGCTCTGTCCCCCGGATCCGGTTCCCTACGACGCCGGGGCGCGCCAGGCCAGCCGGTCCTTCGCGGACCGCCCCCGCTCCCCCAACGGCACCGAGCCGTGCGCCGCCGCGAGCCCGAACGCCGGCATGTCGCCGTAGATCGCCTCGTACCGCCCCTCCGGCACGACGTACGTCTCGTGCCAGATGCCCACGTGGCCGCGTACCTTGCCGTCCCGCTCCATGCGGTTGAGACGGGCCCACACCGCGTGATGGAAGGCGTCCGGCGCGCTCGCGTAGGCGTACAGCTTCTCCGCGGACTCCCAGTACTGGACGACGTAGTACGTCCTCGGCGAGGCCGTCAGCAGCACGCGGCTGAGCAGCCCGCGGCCCGGGTCCTTCTTCAGTTCGGCGAGCATGCGGAGCATCGCGAGCATGACCGGCAGCCACTGGTGCACCGCCCAGAAGTGGTTGACGCGCATCCCGATGAGCAGGACGACCACGTCACCGTGGGCGTCGGCGGTGGTGCGGCTGGCGGCGGACTTCCCGGACATGTGCTTCCCCTCGTCGGTCATCGGTCGGTCAGCGGCGCTCTCGAGGCCGCGCATGCTTGGATAGTCCCGCTGACCAAGGAGGGCCGCAAGGGATGCGACTGGCCGAACTGAGCAAGCACAGCGGAGTGTCCACCGCGACGATCAAGTACTACCTGCGCGAGGGACTCCTGCAGCCCGGCCGCCAGGTCAACGCCACGACCGCCGAGTACGACGAGGAGCATCTGCGCCGACTGCGGCTGGTACGGGCGATGATCCAGGTCGGCCGGTTGCCGGTGGCCACGGTGCGAGAAGTCCTGGGGCACGTCGACGACGACTCCCTGGGCCGTACGGTCCGCCTCGGCGCCGCCCTCTGGGCACTGCCGCACGTTCCCGAGCCGGACACGGACGACGAACACCTCCAGGCCGCCCAGCACGAGGCGAGCGAACTCCTGCGGGCTCTGGGCTGGCGGAACGCCGGGCTGCTCACCAGCATCTCCCCCGCCTTCCGCTCGCTGGTGGTGGCGGTGGCCGCGATGCGCCGGCTCGACTTCGACTGGGACGCCGAACTCCTCATGTCCTACGGCCGGTTGATGCACCGTGCGGCCGTCCTCGACCTGGACTTCGTGGAGACGCGGGAGACGGAGGCGGAGCGGGTCGAGACGGCGGTGCTGGGCACGATCCTGGTCGAGCCGATGCTCCAGGCCCTGCACCGGCTGGCCCAGGAGGAGGAGTCGGCACGGCGGTACGGCTTCGAGTGAGCCGCGGCCCCCGGAGCGGGCCCGGAGCGGGCCCGTACGCGTGCGCCGGTTCCCGGGAACGGCGAAGGCCCTCCACCGAAGTGGAGGGCCTTCCCTGATGCGTACCCCCGACCGGATTCGAACCGGCGCTACCGCCTTGAGAGGGCGGCGTGCTAGGCCGCTACACAACGGGGGCCTGAACACTGCGTTTCCGCAGATCAGAGCTGGTCTACCTGGACTCGAACCAAGAATGACGGTACCAGAAACCGTAGTGTTGCCAATTACACCATAGACCAATATGGTTGATAGTTTTGCGTACCCCCGACCGGATTCGAACCGGCGCTACCGCCTTGAGAGGGCGGCGTGCTAGGCCGCTACACAACGGGGGCCCTAGCGATCCTGCATCGACAACAACGGGTGCGACCCGGACTGTTCCCGCGGGAAGGATCTGTACCCCCGACCGGATTCGAACCGGCGCTACTGCCGTGAGAGGGCAGCGTGCTAGGCCGCTACACAACGGGGGCTTTGCGGACAAGATCCGCGGCGCAGATAAGCTCTGCGAGCTGGCCTACCTGGACTCGAACCAAGACTAACTGAACCAGAATCAGTCGTGCTGCCAATTACACCATAGGCCACTGGAACTCAAGCCCCTGCGGGGACCTCGTTCTAGTTCGCTCCCCCGGGTCCCGGCCTTTCGGCCCGCTCCCCGGCGGCGCAGGAAGAACATTACCCGAAGGTGGACTGCGCTCCAAAACGGGTATCGGCGCCGAGGAGCGCGGGCAGTTCGGCCAGGGTGACGATCCGATGCCGTCCGGACGGCAGGTCGACGGTGGCCGTGCCGCCGTGGCGGTCGATCCACACCGAGAGCAGTCCGGCGTCCGCCGCGCCCCGGCCGTCGATCTCCGGATGGTCGCCGACGTACGCCACCTCGTGCGGGGGAAGACCGAGGGCCTCGCAGGCCGCGAGGAAGGCCCCGGCCTCGGGCTTGGAGACGCCCAGCTCGGCCGCGCACAGGATCGACTCGAAACGGTCGTGCACGCCGAGGACGCGCAGCTTGTGGTCCTGGACGTGGATGCTGGAGTTGGAGAGCACGGAGTGCCGGTGGCTGGCCGCGAGGGCGTCCAGGACGGGCAGGACGTCGGGGAAGAGAGCCCAGGCGGTCTCGTAGTGCACGAGGTAGCGCTGGAACCAGGCCTCGGCCTCGGCGTCGGTCATCTCCCGCTCCAGGAAGGCCCGGACCCGGTCGCGGCGCTGCTCCTCGAAGGTCAGGCCGCCGGCGGAGAAGCGCGCCCACTGCTGTTCGGTGGCCTCCCGCCACCGCTCCAGCGCCCGCTCGGCGGTGCCGTACCGGTCGAGGAGCCCTTCGGCCAGGAGGTAGCTGCGCATGCCCTCACGGTCGGCGGTGGTGTAGTCGAAGAGGGTGTCGTCGACGTCCCAGACGACAGCGGTGATCGGCATGTCACCGACGGTACCCGCACCGGCCGGGGGTACGGGGGTCATCCCCCGATATCGGCAACCGCGAAGAGGATGTCGTCGACGTCCCGGCGACAGCTTTGATCACCGTCACAGGCTGGCGCACTTGGGCCATGGGCGAGTGCCGAATCCAGTTCACCGTTGAGGCTCGTGCGGCGTACGCCCTGCCCCGCCCTCGCGCCAGACCCACCTGGACAGGGCCGTGCGGATACTGGCGCAGGACCCGTTCCGGAGGCACTCGACCGCGCAACTGGGCCCCGACGAGCACTTCCGCAAGGCGCACGTCGCCCCCGGGGTGGTGCTGGAGTACATGGTGGCCGGCGCGATCATGGTCGTCGTCGTACTGGAGATCTTCGACGAGAGCGCCTGTCTGATCGACGAGGCCGACGTCCGGTGAGCGCCGCGCGAAGGGGCGGCACCCGGAGTTGCGGGTGCCGCCCCTTCGCACAGGCACGGCCTATGCCGTCAGCCGCGCCAGCGCGGCGTCGATCCGCGTCAGCGCCTCGTCCTTGCCGAGGATCTCCAGGGACTCGAAGAGGGGCAGGCCGACCGTGCGGCCGGTGACGGCGACACGGACCGGGGCCTGGGCCTTGCCGAGCTTGAGGCCGTGGGCCTCACCGGCGGCCAGGACGGCCTCCTTGAGTGCCTCCGGGCTGGTCCAGTCGGCCGCTTCCAGCTTCTCGCGGGCCGTGGCGAGCAGGGCGTCCGAGCCCTCCTTCATCGCCTTCGCCCAGCTCGCCTCGTCGACGGCCGGCTCGGCGAGGAAGAGGAAGTCGACGTTGTCGGTGATCTCGGAGAGGACCTTGAGGCGGGTCTGGGCGTGCGGGGCGATCCGCTGCCACTTCGCCTCGTCGAAGTCCTCCGGCGCCCAGGGGGCGAACGGGGCCCGCAGCCACGGACGGCAGCGCTCGGTGAACTCCTTCACGTCGAGCAGACGGATGTGGTCGGCGTTGATCGCCTCGCACTTCTTGAGGTCGAAGCGCGCCGGGTTGGGGTTCACGTCCGCGATGTCGAAGGCCGCGACCATCTCGTCCATCGTGAAGATGTCCTGGTCGGCCGAGAGGGACCAGCCGAGGAGCGAGAGGTAGTTGAGCAGGCCCTCGGGCAGGAAGCCGCGCTCGCGGTAGAGGTTGAGCGAGGACTCAGGGTCGCGCTTGGAGAGCTTCTTGTTGCCCTCGCCCATCACGTACGGCAGGTGGCCGAAGGAGGGGATCTCCTTGGCGATGCCCAGCTCGATCAGCGCCTTGTAGAGGGCGATCTGGCGGGGGGTGGAGGAGAGCAGGTCCTCGCCGCGCAGGACGTGGGTGATCTCCATCAGGGCGTCGTCGACCGGATTGACGAGCGTGTACAGCGGGGCGCCGTTGGCGCGGACGATGCCGTAGTCCGGGACGTTCTCCGGGGTGAAGGTCAGCTCGCCGCGGACCAGGTCCGTGAAGGTGATCGTCTCGTCGGGCATCCGGAAGCGGACGATCGGGGTGCGGCCCTGGGCCTGGTACTCCTCGACCCGCGCGGCGCTCAGGTCGCGGCAGTGGCCGTCGTAGCCGGACGGCTTGCCGGCGGCGCGGGCGGCCTCACGGCGGGTGTCCAGCTCCTCCTGGGAGCAGTAGCAGCGGTAGGCGTGGCCGGCGGCGAGGAGCTTCTCGGCGACGTCCTTGTAGAGGTCCATCCGCTGCGACTGGCGGTACGGCGCGTGCGGGCCGCCGATCTCGGGGCCCTCGTCCCAGTCGAAGCCCAGCCAGCGCATCGCGTCGAGGAGCTGCCCGTACGACTCCTCGGAGTCGCGGGCCGCGTCGGTGTCCTCGATGCGGAAGACCAGGGTGCCCTGGTGGTGGCGCGCGAACGCCCAGTTGAACAGCGCCGTGCGGACCAGGCCCACGTGGGGGTTACCGGTGGGCGACGGACAGAAACGGACGCGTACGGGGGAGCCGGGTGCGCTAGCCACGCTTGACAACCTTGTTGGTGAGAGTGCCGATGCCTTCGATGCTGACGGAGACCTCGTCGCCGACAGCGAGCGGGCCGACCCCTGCCGGGGTGCCCGTGAGGATCACGTCGCCGGGGAGCAGCGTCATGGCCTCGGTGATGTTGACGATCAGATCCTCGATGGTGTGGATCATCTCGCTGGTGCGGCCGAGCTGCCGCTGCTGCCCGTTGACCGTGAGCTGGATGGTGAGGTCGGCGGGGTCGAGGTCGGTCTCCACCCAGGGGCCGAGGGGGCAGGCGGAGTCGAAGCCCTTGGCCCTGGCCCACTGCTTCTCGCGCTTCTGGACGTCCCTCGCGGTGATGTCGTTGGCGCAGGTGTAGCCGAAGATCACGTCCTTGACGCGTTCGCGGGGGACCTCGCGGCACATGCGGCCGATGACCACGGCCAGTTCGGCCTCGTGGTGGAGGTCCTCGGAGAAGGGCGGGTACTGGATGCCGTCCCCGGGTCCGACCACGGAGGTGGAGGGCTTGATGAAGGCGAACGGGGCGTCGGGCACCTCGTGGCCGAGTTCGCGTGCGTGCTCGGCGTAGTTGCGGCCGAAGGCCACGACCTTGCTGGGGAGCACGGGCGGCAGGAGCCGGACCTTGCTCAGCGGCACCTTCGTGCCGGAGAGCTCGTGTTCCGTGAAGGGGATGCCCTTGATGATGTCGAGGACGAGCTCGTCCGGCTTGTCGCCCTCGACCGCGCCGAAGGCGACGTTCCCGTCGATGGAGAACCTGGCGATGCGCACGGGTTGGTTGGCCCCTTGACTTAAGCGGCTGGAGTCTGACGCTCCAGGCTAACGCGGAAGGGCGTCCCCGGCCGGGGACGCCCTCGACATCCGTGGCCGGCCGCCTGAGCAGGCGGCGGCCGGTGTGCGTATCTACTCGACGGAGGAGGTCACCGGGATCTCCATGAGGATGGTGCGCCTGGGGTTGGCGGTCTGGGCCGGGAGGTCGACGGAGTGCTCCTGCTGCTCCGGGAGCCCCAGTTCGTCAGCGTCCTTGAGGTGCGCCAGCGTCGTGCGCCGCGGGTTGGCGATCTTGTGGAACATCGTCGTCGTCTTCACCGTTGTAGTGAACCCTGTCCTGTCCGGGCGCCGGGAGCCGGGTCTCCCGTAAGCGCGTCTTGTCGGATTTGCCATCCCTGTAAAGCGTCAGGCTAAACACGCGATTCCCACAGAACGCGTGCGGGTCTCATGATCGATGTGTGAGTTTGCTCACGAATCCGCGCTCAAACCGGTCAATCCAGGCCCTCGATCGACCGCTACGAAACGGACATTGCACACCTGAACCTGTCATTCCGCTCCTGATCATGGCGACTGGGACACCCCTCCCCCCGTGCCTCTTCGCCCCTTTATGCCCGGATTACCCCGGATCATTTTCTACGTCCGGTAATCCACCCCTCACCCGCTGTCACGGATGTCACAGCCCGGCCAACAAGCCTTGTTGGAGATCCGGCACTGTGCTGGAATTCCTCGGACCGCCGCGGGATCGAGCCGGCGCGCATGGCGCACAGCAGCGCCGAGCGGCGGCGAGAGGGGGAAGCGCCGGTACTCACGACCATCGGGGGGCGTAATTCAGGACGCCCCTCAAGACGCCGACACCGTCCTTTCCGTTCACCCGGAGGGACGCCTGGTCCAGAGGTTGCGACGCTAGTGCAGGGACGTTTCAAGAGGGATGGCAGCGCTTCGGCCGAGCCGGAGCCGCGCGGCGGGACCGGCCCTATGGCCGGCGGCTCCTCGCCCCAGCACGCCCAGAACCCGGGCCCGGCCGGCGACGGCGGTGAGCGCCCTGGGCGCCCCGGCGCGTCCGCGTCGTCGAGCCCCCTTCAACCGACTCCGACGGTCAAGCCCCCGACCGGTACCCCCGGCACGGGATCGCGTGTGGCGCTGCGCAACTGGCGCATCTCCACGCGTCTGGTCGCGCTGCTGACGCTTCCCGTGGTCGCGGCCACGACGCTGGGCACGCTGCGCATCAACGAGTCCATGGACGACATCCAGCAGCTCGACAACATGAAGCTGCTGACGGACATGACCTCGCAGGCGACCGACCTGGCCACCCGCCTCCAGGAGGAGCGCGACCAGTCCGCCGGTCCGCTCGCCCACGGCAGGTCCGCGGCCGACTTCACGGTCAAGGGCACCCGCGAGAAGACCGACGCGGCACTGGAGTCCTTCAAGGACGCCTCCGAGGAGATCGACGCCTCCAGCACGGACGGCAACCTCCAGGGTGTCCGCGACAGCCTCGTGGGTCTCCTCAGCGACCTCGGCAACCTCGCGAAGGTCCGCAAGTCGGCCTACGCGGAGCCGAAGAACTCCACCCAGACGGTGGAGGCCTATCACCGCCTCATCACCCACCTGCTCGACCTCTCGCAGGACATGGCGCAGGCCACGAGCAACCCGGAGATGATCCAGCGCACCCGCGCGCTGGCCGCCTTCTCCGCCTCCAAGGAGTACGCCTCCGTCCAGCGCGCCGCCCTCGCCGCCGCGCTGCCCGTCAACGACGACGTCTACGGCGAGATATCGGAGAACGACCGGCAGTACGCCGAGGCCGCCCTGGAGAACGAGGACTCCGAACTCGCCAGCTTCCGCAGCATCTACGGCGACCAGGGTGCGGAGGAGCTGCTCACGCCCGTCGAGAAGGGCAGCCCGACCATTGAGGACGCCGACACGTACGCCAACCGTGCGCTCAGCTCCCCCAACGGTCTGAGGTCGCTGGACAAGCGGTCGTACAAGGACTGGCTCGACGCCAGTACCACCAAGATCCGCCAGATGAAGAACATCGAGACCACGCTGCTCGAGGACATGGAGCAGAAGGCCCGTGAGCTGCGCGCCGAGTCCGAGCGCGAGGCGATCATCTCCGGTGCGCTGATCCTGCTCGTCCTCGGTGTGTCGCTGGTCGGCGCGTTCGTCGTCGCCCGGTCCATGATCCGCTCGCTGCGCCGGCTCCAGGAGACGGCCACCAAGGTCGCCCAGGACCGGCTGCCCGAGCTGGTCAAGCAGCTGTCCGAGTCCGACCCGCAGGACGTCGACACGTCCGTGGAGTCGGTCGGTGTGCACTCCCGGGACGAGATCGGCCAGGTGGCCGCGGCCTTCGACGACGTGCACCGCGAGGCCGTCCGCCTCGCCGCCGAGCAGGCCCTTCTGCGGGGCAACGTCAACGCGATGTTCACCAACCTCTCGCGCCGCTCCCAGGGCCTCATCCAGCGCCAGCTGTCGCTCATCTCCGAACTGGAGTCGCGCGAGGCCGACCCGGACCAGCTGTCCTCGCTGTTCAAGCTCGACCACCTCGCGACCCGCATGCGCCGTAACGGCGAGAACCTCCTCGTCCTCGCCGGTGAGGAGCCCGGCCGCCGCTGGACCCGTCCGGTCCCGCTGGTCGACGTGCTCCGCGCCGCCGCCTCCGAGGTGGAGCAGTACGAGCGCATCGAGCTGTCCTCCGTGCCCACCACCGAAGTGGCCGGCCGGGTCGTCAACGACCTCGTGCACCTCCTCGCCGAGCTGCTCGAGAACGCGACCTCGTTCTCCTCCCCGCAGACCAAGGTCAAGGTCACCGGTCACGCGCTGCCCGACGGCCGCGTCCTGATCGAGATCCACGACACCGGCATCGGCCTCTCCCCCGAGGACCTCGCCGCGATCAACGAGCGGCTCGCGTCGCCGCCCACCGTGGACGTGTCGGTCTCCCGCCGCATGGGTCTGTTCGTGGTCGGCCGACTGTCGCAGCGTCACGGCATCCGCATCCAGCTCCGCCCGTCCGACTCCGGTGGTACGACCGCGCTGGTCATGCTTCCCGTGGACGTCGCCCAGGGTGGCAAGAAGCCCCAGCCCAAGCCCGGTCAGGGCAGCGTGTCCGGCGGTCCCGCCGCCGCGCAGGCCGCCGCCGGTGTCGCCGCCGCCCGCCGTCAGGGCGGTCAGGGCGGTGCCCTCGGCGCCGGTTCCGGCACGGGTGGCCTGCTCGGCGCCGGCCAGGGTCCCCGGGCCGCGCTGCCCGGCCGTGACGGCGGTGGCCGTCCCGGTACGCCGCGCGGGCCGCAGGGTCCGGCCTCACCCCCGCAGGGCCGTCCGGCTCCGGCCGGTTCCGGCTTCGGCGGTCAGGCCCAGGGTGCCTCGCAGGGCCTCCAGTCGGCCGGCACCGGTACGCCGGGCCAGAGCCAGGACATGTTCGGCGCCGGGCGTCCGCCCGCGCCGCGCCAGAACGACAACCGTGGCGAGCAGGGCGGTCGCGGCCGTGGCCGTCAGCCGCAGCTGCCGCCGCGCGGCGGTGGCCCGCGTGCCGAGCTGCCGGGCGGCAACCCGCAGCCCCTCGGCACCAGCTGGGCCGACGAGAACGCCCAGCCGCCGGTTGCGCGCCCGCCGCTGGACGCCCCGCGCGGCCACGACGAGCCGGATGCCGCGCAGACCTCGCGGATGCCGCGCATCGACGACCGCCAGGGTCCCGGCGGCACCGCCGAGATACCGAGGATCGACGAGCGCCAGGGCCCGGCCGGCCCCGCGGACTTCGCGCGCCCCGGCGCGGGCGGCCCGCAGCACACCGGTCAGTTCCAGGACATGGGCCAGTTCTCCGGCCTGAACGGCGCCCAGGACACGGGCCAGTTCCCGGCTCCGGGTGCCAACGGACGGCAGGACGGCTACGTCCGCAACGACGTCTTCGGCACCCCGGGCGCCCAGAACCCCCCGGCGGCCCCCAACCGGTACGCCGCTCCGCAGTCCTACGACAACGGTTCCACCGGTCAGTTTCCCAACCCCGGACAGAACAGCCCCGGCCACAACGGCTCCAGCACCGGCCAGCACGCGCTGCCCGGCCGCCAGGACCCCTCGTCCACGGGCCAGTTCGACCGGCCCCAGAACGTCAACGGCGGCAACGGCTACGGCTACGGCTCACCGCAGCAGCAGCCCGTACCGCCCCGCCCCGCCCCCCGTCCCGAGCCGGAGGCCCTGCCGCCGGCCGGTCCGGGTGACGGCCGTACCCCGCTGTTCGACAACCTGGAGACCAACTGGTTCCACGGACAGCAGGCCGACGGAAACGGCAACGGCTCGGCCCCCACGCCGCAGCAACAGCAGCCGCAGGCTCCGGCTGCTCCCCAGCGTCCCGCGGCGACGGGCGCCTCCTGGCGCACCTCGCCGAACGACGAACTCGTCCGTCAGGCCGAGCGAGTCCGGCAGCCCGCCGCGGGCGGCGTCACCACTTCCGGCCTGCCGCGCCGGGTGCCCAGGGCGAACCTCGTCCCGGGCACGGCTCAGCAGCAAGAGCACCAAACCGGTCCGCAGGTCTCGCGTGCGCCTGACGACGTACGCGGCCGGCTGACCAATCTCCGTCGGGGCATCGCGCAGGGTCGTCAGGCCGGCAACGGCTCGACCGGCAGTTTCCCGAGCCCCACTCACCAGCAGGAGCGTTAGTTGAGCCAGATGAGCCAGGCGGCACAGAATCTGAACTGGTTGATCACCAACTTCGTGGACAACACCCCCGGGGTGTCCCACACCGTTGTCGTGTCCGCCGACGGGCTCCTGCTCGCCATGTCCGAGGGCTTCCCGCGCGACCGTGCCGACCAGCTCGCGGCCGTCGCGTCGGGTCTCACCTCGCTGACGGCCGGGGCTTCCCGGATCTTCGAGGGCGGCAGCGTGGCCCAGACGGTCGTCGAGATGGAGCGAGGTTTCCTCTTCCTCATGTCCGTCTCTGACGGCTCGTCCCTCGCCGTTCTCGCCCACCCCGAATGTGACATCGGCCTTGTCGGCTACGAGATGGCACTCCTGGTCGACCGCGCGGGCGCGGTGCTCACGCCCGACCTGCGCGCCGAACTACAGGGCAGTCTGCTCCACTGACCCGCCCAGGTACCACCCGCCTCACGAAATCACCGTCCGGCCGACACAATCCCCCCACCGGCTCGACGGACGGCACGACTGACCGAGACTTGCTGTCCCGCCCGGAGGATTCATGACCCCGCCCACCGCCTCTCATGATCCGTACGCGGAGCCGTACGAGGACGAGGGCGACCAGCCGCTGGTCCGTCCGTATGCGATGACCGGCGGCCGGACCCGGCCGCGCTACCAGCTCGCCATCGAGGCGCTGATCAGCACCACGGCCGACCCGGCAGCGCTCATGGGGCTGCTCCCCGAGCACCAGCGCATCTGCCACCTCTGCCGTGAGGTGAAGTCGGTCGCGGAGGTCTCGGCCCTCCTCGCCATGCCCCTGGGTGTGGCGAGGATCCTCGTGGCGGACCTCGCCGAAGCCGGACTGGTGGCCATTCACCAGCCGGGCGGCGACGAGAACAACGGTGGCGCACCTGACGTGACGCTGCTCGAAAGGGTGCTCAGTGGACTTCGCAAGCTCTGACGGGGGGCGGGCCACCACCTCCGCGAAGATCGTGGTGGCGGGTGGCTTCGGCGTGGGCAAGACCACGTTCGTGGGCGCCGTCTCCGAGATCAACCCGCTGCGCACGGAGGCCGTGATGACGTCCGCGAGCGCGGGCATCGACGACCTCACCCACACCGGGGACAAGACCACCACCACGGTGGCCATGGACTTCGGCCGTATCACGCTCGACCAGGACCTGATCCTCTACCTGTTCGGTACGCCGGGTCAGGACCGCTTCTGGTTCATGTGGGACGACCTGGTGCGCGGTGCCATCGGCGCCGTGGTGCTGGTGGACACCCGCCGGCTGGCGGACTGCTTCCCCGCGGTGGACTACTTCGAGAACTCGGGTCTGCCGTTCGTCGTCGCCCTCAACGGGTTCGACGGCCAGCAGCCGTACCAGCCGGAGGAGGTCCGCGAGGCTCTCCAGATCGGGCCGGACACCCCGATCATCACGACGGACGCCCGGCACCGCTCGGACGCCAAGAGTGCGCTGATCACGCTGGTGGAGCACGCGCTCATGGCTCGTCTGCGGTAGGCGGGACCGACACCTGCACTGCTGTACATCAGGTGTCGTAGGCGTCCCGGAGCCGGCTGTGGCCTTTGACACGGCCGGCTCCGGTGTTCATAACGTTTCGGCAGAGGAATCGGGTGGTGCCGCCACGCGTCGCGGTCGCTTGGTGTCGCTGCGCGCACGAAGGCCCCGTCATTTGACGGGGCTCGTTCTGTTTGACCGTTTTATCTGGGGCTTACATCACTTCGAACCGGCACTTCTCCATGTTTGGAACTGCGCTGTTCGTCGTGCTGGAATGCCTGAACTGCCCAATAGTCAATGACGTACTGATGGTCGATGGCTGACCGGGCTCTGAGACACTGCGGCACGACGAAGGTGCCGACCGCCGAGAGGTTGTTGGTCGAGTGAGGCGAAGCAAGAAAAGTCCCGAGCCGGCGGCCCGGGGCAACTTCACCCCGCCGCCGCGCGGAGCGGCGCCCGTCCCTGTGCCCCGTTCGGAGCCGATGGCCGCGCCCACGAAAAGCGGCGGTCGTCTCTCCCCGCGCAACTGGCGGGTGCCGACCAGGCTGAACGCGATCCTGCTCATACCCGTGCTGGTCGGCCTCGTCATGGGCGGCTTCCAGGTGAAGGGCTCGATCGACACCTGGCAGGAGGCCCGCGACGCCGAGAAGGTCGCGAAGGTCGTGGCCGCCGCCGGCGAGTACGCCGAGGCCCTGCTGAACGAGCGTGACGTCTCCGCCGAACCCCTGCTGCAGAACAAGAAGGACAGCGAGGTCGTCAAGGACGCCCGCGCCCTGACCGACCAGAAGGCCGCCGCCTTCCACAGCGAGACGGTCGGCATGCCGGACAAGGCAGGCCTCAAACGCCGCCTCGGCCTGGTGACCGATGCGGAGCCGGCTCTCACCAAGCTCCGCGCGGCCGCCTACACCAAGGCGCTGGACCCGGTGAAGACCGAAGAGGGTTACGTCGAGGTCGAGCACCTGCTGATGGAGTTCTCCAACGAACTCGGCCTCGGCACCGGCAACATCACGGCGTACGGCCGCACGGTCTACGCGATCGCCCTCGCCAAGGGCGCCGAGTCCCTGCAGCGTTCGATCGGCATGCACCTCCTCGTCCGGCCCAGCCCCGACGAGGCGGTCAAGCGCCAGCAGCTCGTCTCCTTCACCTCGTACGCCTACCTGGAGCGGGTGGCTCTGCAGGAGTTCGTCTCCGGTGGCACCACGCAGGACGCGGCGCGCCTCCAGCAGGTCATGGGCGAGAAGACAGCGGAGGGCAAGAAGCGGTCCGCCGAGGCGCAGGAGAAGGCCGAGGCCGCGGACCAGGACTTCGTCGCCCCGCCCGCCATGGACAAGATGATCCAGGCGATCGCCAGCGGGCGGAGCACCGCCGACCTCGCCGAGCAGGGCGTCACCGCCCAGGCCTGGATGGCGGCCGCGACCCTGAAGTTCGAGGGCTACAGCGAGGTCGAGAACGAACTCATCAACAGGGCGGTGACCGAGGCCGGGCAGATCGCCTCCGACGCCCAGCGGGACGCCATCGTCAACGGCGCGATCGTCATCATCGCCCTGCTGACCGCGTTCATCATCGCCAGTCTCATGGCCCGCCAGATGAGCCAGTCCATGCGCCAGCTGCGCAACGCCGCCTTCGGCATCGCCGAGCAGCGGCTGCCGATGCTGGTCGACCAGCTCTCGCGGACCGACCCCGGCCGGGTCGACACCCGGGTCACGCCGATCCCGATCAACACCACGGACGAGATCGGCGAGGTCGCCCGCGCCTTCGACCAGGTCCACCGTGAGGCCGTCCGGCTCGCCGCCGAGCAGGCCCTGCTGCGGGGCAACATCAACGCGATCTTCACCAACCTGTCGCGCCGCAACCAGTCCCTGATCGAGGGCCAGCTGACCCTCATCACCGAGCTGGAGAACAACGAGGCCGACCCGGACCAGTTGGAGAGCCTCTTCCGCCTGGACCACCTCGCGACCCGTATGCGCCGCAACGGCGAGAACCTCCTGGTCCTCGCCGGCGAGGAGCCGGGCCGCCGCTGGGACCAGCCGGTCCCGATGGTCGACGTGCTGCGCGCCGCCTCCTCCGAGGTGGAGCAGTACGAGCGCATCGAGCTGTCGGGCGTACCGGAGGCCGAGATCCACGGCCGCGCCGTGACCGACCTCGTGCACCTGCTGGCCGAGCTGCTGGAGAACGCCACCACGTTCTCCTCCCCGCAGACCAAGGTCCGCGTCACCGCGACCCGTCTCCCCGACGGCCGCGTGATGATCGAGATCCACGACAAGGGCATCGGCCTCACCGCCGAGGACTTCGCGGACATCAACCACAAGCTGGCCAACCCGCCGACCGTGGACGCCGCGATCTCGCAGCGCATGGGCCTGTTCGTGGTCGGCCGGCTGTCCGACCGGCACGGCATCCGGGTCCAGCTGCGCCCCTCGGGCGAGCAGGCCGGCACCACCTCGCTGGTCATGCTGCCCGACGCGATCACCCACGGTGGCGGTGGTGAGCACCAGCCCGAGCGCGACGACTTCACCGTCTCGCAGATCATCCCGGACCAGCGCTTCCAGGGTGAGGACTTCAACCACCAGCCGATGCGCACGGCGGCCGAGCTGGGCTTCGACGACAGCCAGTACGCGGAGGTCCCCGACGACCTGCGTGACCTGGACCCGGTCGGCCGCTCCCTGCTGCGCGACGAGCGCCGGGCGGCCCTGGAGTCCCCGGCACCCGGCCAGCCGGGTCAGCCCGGTCAGCCCGGGGGTCAGCAGCAGGCCGGCACGGCGCCCGCGTACGGCGACGGCTTCGACCAGACGCAGCAGCAGCCCGCGTACGACGCCTCCCCCAACGGCTTCGCCGCGCCGCAGAACGGCTACGACGCCGGTGCGACCGGTTATGCCGAGCAGCCGGCGGCGTACGACCAGCAGACGTCGTACGAGGAGCAGCAGCACACGGCGTACGAGGACCCCTACGGCGCGTCCAACGGCGGGGCGCCGCGCGGCGATGCCTTCCCGGCGAACGGTTCGGTGCCGCAGAACGGTGCCTTCGGGCAGGGTGGCGGCTACCCCGACCCCGCGTATGCGGAAGCTCCGCAGGAGGAACGGGCGCCGGAACGGCAGGCCGCTGCGGAGAGCTTCCCGCCGTACGAGGAGCAGCCCTACCAGGACGACTGGCCGCAGCAGAACAGCTACCAGAACGGCTACCCGGACCAGTACGCTCCGCAAGCGGAATCCGTACGGGCCGCTGACGCCGGTAAGCAGGACAGCGTAGGCTTTGAGCGTCCCGGACCGGCAGCCTCGGCCGCCTCGGCCGCCCACGCGCTCACCGATGCCGGACTGCCTCGCCGCGGATCCCAGGGGGCGAGCGGTTCGAACGGTTCGCGGCCCGCGGACCAGGAGGCGCCGGCTCCCGCCGCGGACGGCCCGACCGACTGGCGTTCGGCGAACGACGACCGCTGGCAGCAGGCCTCCTCGCTGAAGAAGCCGAAGGCCGGCGGAGTCACCTCCTCCGGTCTGCCGCGACGGGTGCCCAAGGCCAATCTGGTCGAGGGCGCCGCCGAGAGCACCCCCCAGGGAGGCCCCCAGGTCTCCCGCGCCCCGGAGGACGTCCGAGGCAGGTTGAGCAACCTGCGTCAAGGCGTTCAGCGCGGACGCAACGCAGGAAGTGAACCGAACAGTCAGGCCAGGAATCAGCACAGTGGTCCTGACAGCACCTACAACCAGGAGCGTTAGTGTGAGCCCGATGAGCCAGGCGGCACAGAACCTGAACTGGTTGATCACCAACTTCGTGGACAACACCCCGGGGGTGTCCCACACGGTGGTGGTCTCCGCCGACGGACTCCTTCTGGCGATGTCCGAAGGCTTCCCCCGCGACCGTGCCGACCAGCTCGCGGCCGTCGCCTCCGGTCTGACGTCGCTGACGGCAGGCGCCTCCCGGATCTTCGAAGGAGGTGCGGTGAACCAGACGGTTGTGGAGATGGAGCGGGGATTCCTGTTCATCATGTCCGTTTCCGACGGTTCCTCGCTCGCGGTCCTCGCTCACCCGGAGGCGGACATCGGTCTCATTGGGTACGAGATGGCCCTTCTGGTGGACCGTGCGGGTACGGTCCTGACGCCCGACCTTCGTGCGGAGCTCCAAGGGAGCCTTCTCAACTAACAGACGGACGGTGCGTTTTGGCCTCTCGAGGCCGTAGGGTTTCGGGACGCGGCTTCCACGTGATGGGTGCCAGGCACAGTCGGAGGAGGAGAGAAAGTGGCAACACCCCCAGGCGGTTCGAATTCGGGTAACTGGTCGTACGGCCCTGCCCAGGGCCAGGGCGACGGTTCTCAGAACCCGAACCGCTACAACTTCCCCTCCGCGCCGAGCCAGCGTCAGCCGTACGCGCCCCAGGGACCGCAGGGTCCTGGACCGTCGCCGTACGACCAGCCGCACGCGCCGCGCATCCAGCCCGTGCAGCCGCATCGCCGCGCCCCCGAGCCGGCGCCCGCCGGGGCGTCGAACAACCCCTTGGTGCGTCCGTACGCCATGACCGGCGGCCGGACCCGCCCGCGGTACCAGCTCGCCATCGAGGCGCTGGTGCACACCACCGCGGCTCCGCACCAGATGCAGGGGCAGCTGCCCGAGCATCAGCGGATCTGCAACCTCTGCCGGGAGATCAAGTCGGTGGCCGAGGTCTCGGCCCTCCTGACGATCCCTCTCGGCGTGGCCAGGATCCTCGTCGCCGACTTGGCGGAGGCGGGACTGGTCGCGATCCATCAGCCCGGCGGCGACGAGTCCGCCGGCGGCCAGCCAGCCGTGACACTGCTCGAAAGGGTGCTCAGTGGACTTCGCAAGCTCTAGCGGCGGTCCTTCCCGCTCCACCACCTCAGCGAAGATCGTGGTGGCGGGTGGCTTCGGCGTGGGTAAGACCACGTTCGTCGGGGCCGTCTCGGAGATCAACCCGCTGCGTACCGAGGCCGTCATGACGTCTGCTTCGGCGGGCATCGACGACCTCACCCACACCGGAGACAAGACGACCACCACGGTCGCCATGGACTTCGGCCGTATCACGCTGGACCAGGACCTGATCCTGTACCTCTTCGGTACGCCCGGCCAGGACCGCTTCTGGTTCATGTGGGACGACCTGGTGCGCGGCGCCATCGGCGCGATCGTCCTGGTGGACACCCGCCGGCTCGCCGACTGCTTCCCCGCGGTCGATTACTTCGAGAACTCGGGTCTCCCCTTCGTGATCGCCCTCAACGGCTTCGACGGCAGCCAGCCGTACCAGCCGGACGAGGTGCGCGAGGCCCTTCAGATCGGCCCCGACACCCCGATCATCACGACGGACGCCCGCCACCGCGCGGACGCCAAGTCGGCACTGATCACGCTCGTGGAGCACGCGCTGATGGCGCGTCTGCGCTAGCGCCCTCGGTACGCACCGACCGTACGCACGGCCTCCGGACTTCCGGCTGACGTGAAACGGCCCCTGTGCCCCTCCTCGGGGAGGCACAGGGGCCGTTTCACGTCACCGGCGCCTCGCGCGGGCCCGGTTGTGCGCTCCCGTACGGGCGAAGGCCCCGGCCGCCCTGGGGGCGGTCGGGGCCTTCGCGGTGCTCGTGGTGCGTCGTGCGGTCAGCGCCAGCTGTGCGGGGCGCGGAAGCCGCCCTCGCGCTCCAGGCGGCGCCAGCCGGCCTTGAGGCGGCCGCGGTGGGCCGGGGTGGGCTCGGAGGAACGGGCGGCGCGGGCCAGCAGGATCGCCGTGATGGCGGCGACTTCCTCGGGCCCTGCGTGGCCCTTCTCGACGCGGATGTCAGCGTTGCTCATAGAAGTCAGTCTCCGTGGATGAGGTTTCCGCAGGGGTGGCGCGGAAAGTCCGCTGGGTTACTGCGGGGGGTTGCCGTGCTTGCGCGAGGGCAGGTCGGCGTGCTTGGTGTGCAGCATCGCCAGGGACCTGATGAGGATCTCGCGGGTCTCGGCGGGGTCGATGACGTCGTCGACGAGTCCGCGCTCGGCCGCGTAGTACGGGTGCATCAGCTCGGACTTGTACTCCTTGACCATGCGGGCCCGCATGGCCTCGGAGTCCTCGGCCTCGGCGATCTGGCGACGGAAGATGACGTTGGCGGCACCTTCGGCACCCATCACGGCGATCTCGTTGGTCGGCCAGGCGAAGGTGAGGTCCGCACCGATGGACTGGCTGTCCATGACGATGTAGGCACCTCCGTACGCCTTGCGCAGGATGAGGGAGATCCGGGGCACGGTCGCGTTGCAGTAGGCGTAGAGGAGCTTGGCGCCGTGGCGGATGATCCCACCGTGCTCCTGATCCACGCCGGGCAGGAAGCCGGGTACGTCCAGAAGAGTGATGATCGGGATGTTGAAGGCGTCGCACATCTGCACGAAGCGGGCGGCCTTCTCGCTGGCCTCGATGTCGAGGACACCGGCGAGGGACTGCGGCTGGTTGGCGACGATGCCGACGACCTGGCCGTCCAGCCGGGCCAGCGCGCAGATGATGTTGCGCGCCCAGCGCTCGTGGACCTCCAGGTACTCGCCGTCGTCGACGAGTTCCTCGATGACCTTGGTCATGTCGTACGGCCGGTTGCCGTCGGCCGGCACCAGGTCGAGCAGGACGTCACCGCGGCGGTCGGCCGGGTCGCTGCACTCGACGCGCGGCGGGTTCTCCCGGTTGTTCTGCGGGAGGAGGGAGACGAGGTAGCGGACCTCGGCGATGCAGGTCTCTTCGTCGTCGTAGGCGAAGTGGCAGACGCCGGAGGTCTCGGCGTGCACGTCGGCGCCGCCCAGACCGTTCTGGGTGATCTCCTCGCCGGTGACGGCCTTGACCACGTCCGGCCCGGTGATGAACATCTGCGAGGTCTCGCGGACCATGAAGACGAAGTCGGTGAGGGCGGGGCTGTAGGCCGCGCCGCCCGCGCACGGGCCGAGCATCACGCTGATCTGCGGGATGACGCCGGAGGCCTTGGTGTTGCGCTGGAAGATGCCGCCGTATCCGGCGAGCGCGCTGACGCCCTCCTGGATGCGGGCGCCGGCGCCGTCGTTCAGCGACACCAGCGGAGCGCCGGCCGCGATGGCCATGTCCATGATCTTGTGGATCTTCGTGGCGTGAGCCTCGCCCAGCGCACCGCCGAAGATGCGGAAGTCATGGGCGTAGACGAAGACCGTGCGGCCCTCCACCGTGCCCCAGCCGGTGATGACACCGTCGGTGTACGGCTTCTTGGCCTCCAGGCCGAATCCGGTCGCCCGGTGCCGGCGCAGCTGTTCGACCTCCTGGAAGGAACCCGGGTCCAGGAGCAGCTCGATGCGCTCACGGGCGGTCAGCTTGCCCTTCGCGTGCTGCGCCTGGGTCGCCTTCTCGCTCGGCCCGGCCAGCGCCTGCGCACGGATCTCGTGCAGCTCGGCGACGCGCCCGCGCGCGTCCGTGGGCTCGGCGGTCGGCTCACCCGTCGTCTCTTCCAAAACGGTCATGTAGTGACCTTACGAAGCCGACCTAGGAAAGTGAGACGTCGACTCCGTACAGTCTCCGGCACGTTTTCCTGGTACCACTGAACAGAACCGTGCCGGGATGCAGGCGTTCCGACTGCTCAGAGCCCGTTCCGCTTGTCGGGGTCGGACAAAGCCGGCCAGTGAGAGCAACTTCACACTCCCCTCCGACGCATGCCGCCCAGTGGAGTGACAGATCGGGCCCGGACCGGCGGGTAGGCGGCTCCGCGGGGCGAGTGGCAGTGTCGCGAACACGCGGCCGATGAAGTTGAAAGTTGAACGGAATAGGTCTACGGTCTGCCTTGTTGAACCGCTCGTTGAACATTCAACATCATTGCTTCGTTTCCGCGATGCGTGCATCGATCCCGTCCCCAAGGAGCACGTCATGGGTATCTTCGGCCGCAAGAACACCACCGAGGCCACCGCGACCACGGCCGGCGCCGTGAACCCGGACCTCGCCGCCCTGACCGGCGACTACACGATCGACCCGGCGCACTCGACCATCGGTTTCGTCGCCCGCCACGCCATGGTCACCAACGTCAAGGGCCACTTCAACGACTTCACCGGCTCGCTGCACCTCGACGGCGCCGACCCGGCCAGGTCCACCGCCACCATCGACGTGACGATGGACAGCATCGACACCGGGTCCGCCGACCGCGACGGCCACCTCAAGGGTTCGGACTTCTTCAGGACCGACGAGTTCCCGGCGATGACCTTCCGCTCCACCACCGCCGAGGCCCTGGGCGGCGACGACTACCGCATCACCGGCGACCTCAGCATCCTCGGCGTCACCAAGCCGCTCACCATCGACCTGGAGTTCAACGGCGCCGCGACGGACCCGTTCGGCAACGAGCGCGTCGGCTTCGAGGGCAAGGCGGAGATCCTGCGCTCCGAGTGGGGCCTGACCTGGAACGCGGCGCTCGAGACCGGCGGCGTCCTGGTCTCCGACAAGATCAAGCTGAACTTCGACATCTCGGCCATCAAGAACGCGTGACGCGTCGACCGACGCCACGCCCCTGAGCGCGCCCGCCCTCCACTCCCCCCGTAGGGGAGGGCGGGCGCTCGGCATGTCCGGGGGTGGGTGGGGGGCGGGGCCGGATCGCCACGGAGGTCGAGGGCCCGGTTCGCCGCAGGGATCGAGGCTGGAGCGCGACGGTCGGGGATCGGTGCGCTGGTCCGGTCCGGCACAGGCCGGCGTCGCGGGCAGGGATCGGCCCGCCGGTGCGGCGTGGGGCGTAGGGACCGGTCCGGACACAGGTGCGGGGCCGTCGGATGCGCGACGGGCGTGGGGGCTCGGTCGTTCTTCAGGGCGCCCCGCCTATGTGGCCGGGGACCCCGACCGAGGAGAGGCGCCATGACCAGGACCGGACCGCAGCACTACCCCGGCGCACGCCGCGACCACTGGTACCAGGACGACTTCGGCGGTGACCGGATGGAGGTCAACGTCGTCGTCCTGCACACCACCGAGGGCCGCTCGCTGCCCGGCTACCAGGGCGGCGCCTCCGCGCCCAACCTCACGGCGGTGCCGGATCTCGCGGCCGGGAAACTGACCTGGTACCAGCACTTCGACATCGACATCTCCTCCCGCGCCCTGCGCAACAGGCCCGGCGGGGTGCAGACCAACACGCTGAACGTCTGCCAGGTGGAGCTGGTCGGCACCTGCGACCCCGAGCTGCACACCAAGTGGCAGACGAGCGGCAAGGCCCACGTCTACTGGCCGAAGGCACCGGCCTGGGCGCTCCTCGGCGTCGCCCGCTTCCTGGCGTGGGCGCACGAGCAGCACGACGTACCGCTGCGCGGCCCGGCGCTGTGGCCGGCGTACCCGAGGTCCTACGGGAACGGGGCCGGGCAGCGGATGAGCGGGGCGCGGTGGAACGACTTCAAGGGCGTGTGCGGGCACATGCACGTGCCGGAGAACGACCACGGGGACCCGGGAGCCGTCGACTTCGACGAGCTGATCCGCCTGGCGAAGGCGGCGGTGCGGGGCTGATCCGTCACCCCTCGTCGGCGGTGCCGGCCGCATCCTCCAACTTTGCGATCGCCGCGGCGACTTGAGCCGACCGCTGCTGCGCAGACCGGGCGCGGAGTACGCCGAGCATGGCGAGGTAGCGGTCGGTGCGGCCCAGACGGCCGAAGGCCACGCGGGCCCGCGGACTGCGCTCCAGGGCGGTCGCGAGTTCCGCGGGGACGGTGGCGTCCTGCTGCGAGGCGTACGCCGCCGCCCACCGCCCGTCGGCCCGCGCCGCCGCCACCTCGGCAAGACCGGCGGGCCGCATGCGGCCGGCCGCGGTCAGCTCGTCCACCCTGCGCACGTTGACGGCCGACCAGAGGCTTCCGGGCCTGCGCGGGGTGATCCGCTGAAGGAACGACGCCTGGTCGAGGCCCTTGCGCTGTCCGGTGATCCAGCCGTGGCACAGAGCCACGTCGTTGACCTCGGCGGCGGTGACGGACCCGACCCCGGAACCCTTCTTGGCGACCTGGACCCACAGGCCCGGGTGAGGCGCCGGATGCGCGGTGAGCCAGGCGTCGAGAGCGCCGGCGTCGGGGAACGCGAGGGGGGTGGCGGGCTCGGTCATGGGGACAGGGTAGGAGCCGTATAGGCCGGTTTCCGTCCTAGAGCCCCTCGCGTCCGGCCCGGACCGTCGGCGTGGGCGTCGGCGTGGCCGGATCGCACCCCTTGTGCGAAGGCTTGCGGCGTTCTCATAATCCAGCAACAGATTTGACTTGCTCATGCCAGCAAACGGGCGCTTCTTTGTTGCCGCGATTGTCATGTGCGCGTCAATTCTATGTTTCGGGCACCACGCGATCCCCCCGACACGGTCACACCCCACATCAACCC
>NZ_JARGEF010000460.1:0-2497 GCF_033794725.1 Streptomyces sp. ID05-39B
CCACCAGCCCCGCCACCCTCGCCCACCTGCTGAAGGGCATACGCACCGGCGGCCTGTGACCAGTCCACCGCGTCCCCACTCGGGCGCAGCTTCAGGACTCCGACCCCGCTTCCACTCCCCGCGGCCCGTGCGGCAACGGTCCCGCCCTGTCCAGCAGGCCCGTCCGGGCCGCCAGGGCCGCTGCCTCCAGCCTCGACCCCACTCCCAGTTTCATCAGGACTCGTTGGACGTGGGTGCGGGCGGTGGAGGGGGCGATGTTCATGCCGGCGGCGATCAGGCGGGTGTCCTCGCCGTCGGCCACGCGGACCAGGACCTCCACCTCGCGGGGGGTGAGGAGCTGGAGGAGGCGTTGGCCCTCGTCGTCGGGCTGGGCGGTGGGGTTGAGGAGTTCGCTGAAGGCTCCCTGGAGGAGTTGGGGGGCCACCGCGGCCTCTCCCGACCGGGCCTTCATGATCGCGCGCTCGACTCCCTCGATGCGCTCGTCATGGCGTACGTAGCCGGAGGCACCCGCGGCGAAGGCCGCCGCGATGCCGCGCGGGCTCGGGACCGGGCCGAGGACCAGGACGGCGACCTGGGGCCGCTCCCGCTTGATGCGGACGACCGGGTCGAAGATGCCCGGCTCGGCCGGGGTCGCCGTGCCCAGCAGGCACACCTCGGGCGCCCGGGTGATCACCAGTTCCGCCGCGCCCGCGGCGGGCGCCGCCGCGGCGAGCACCCGGTGCCCCCGCAGTTTCAGTGCCGAGGCCAGCGCCTCGGCGAGCAGTCGGTGGTCGTCGACCACCATCAACCGCACTCCCAACGAGCAACCCCCCAGTCCCCCGTGGATGCCCTGACGGACAGCCAGGCAAGGCAGAGCCAGATAGATACCGGCACACGCGCAGACGGACAAAGGGTGCCCCCCGGCACCCCGCCCTTCATGCCCCCGGAAGCTACACGCTTGTTCGACGTTGCGCTCCCCCTACCGGCGAGAAGTGCCCGGATCGCCGAAATTCCTCGCATTCGAGGGTGATGAGCGGTACGTGCACGGCCCCGCCCCTGAACAGGGACGGGGCCGTGCGGGCAAGCGGCGCGACGATCAGCCGCCGGCGCCGAACGCCAGCGCCAGGTACTCCTTGTCTCTGCCGGAGCTGTCGTGCGCGTACACGGCGGCCATGTACAGGCGGCCCTGCGCGTAGATGAGTTCGGAGGATTCGGGAGACATCCCGCTCTCCGCGTCCCGCACCGACTCCGTCGACGGGTTCTGGAGCAGCTTCGTCTGCTTGAACGTACCGCCGTCGATGCTGACGACCTGTCCGCCTTCCCTGTACGGCGCGCTCTTGTACGCGATGACGTTGGTGCCGTCCATGCGCAGCGGGAACAGCGTGTAGCCGTCGCCGGCGTCGGCCCGCTGGCCGGTCTGCCGGCCGGTGGTCAGGTCGAAGGCGACGATCTCGTTGGTCTCCTTGTACTCGCCCGTGCCGTCGTGCTCCTCCGTCGGGAGGTACAGCCGGTTGGGGCCGACGGCGATGCCGGCGCACTTCTCCATCTCGGTGATGCCGTCGCAGCGGGCCGCGAACTGCTCACCCGGCGCCGAGATCTTGGTCAGCAGCTTGCCGGTCTTGTTGTCGATGGAGAAGAAGTCCGAGATGCCGCTGCCGTCCTGGGCACTCTCGCCGACGTCGGCGGCCACGACCAGCGGGTCCGTCGACACGATGCTCGCGTACTCGATGCCGGTCGCCATCTTGTACTCGGAGAGCACCTTCCCGGAGACCGGGTCGATGGTCTGGATGTGCAGCTCGCGCTCGTCGTACGTACCGCACTTGCGTACCGCGACCAGCTTGGTGCCGCCGCCGTAACCGGCGTCGTAGCAGGTGTCGGCCGCCTTCGGGGACCACAGCAGCTTGCCGGTGGTGATGTCGAAGGCCGAGCCGCCCTCGGTGGCGCCGAGCGCGACGGTGCTGCCGCCCACGGTGACGTTGTCGAAGGTGATCGGGTAGTCGCCGGACGTGACGGTCTTGCGCCACAGCTGCTTGCCCGCGACGAGGTCGATCGCGGCGACCTCGCTGCAGCCGGACGTGGAGTCCTTGGTGGGCATCTTCGGCTGGAAGACCACCGCGGTCTTTCCGTCCGCCGTGGTCTTGCGGCTTGCCGCACAGATCGGGCCGGGCAGCTTGACCGTCCAGAGCTTCGTGCCCTTGGCCGGGTCGTAGCCGACGATCTCGGCGATGCCCGACTTCACGTACGCCTTCTCGGTCAGCCAGGAGCCGGTCACGTCGACGCTGTCGTCCTTGGCGACCGCGGGCGCCGGGATCTGGAAGAGGACCTTGGAGGCCGGGTCGCCGGGCACCTTCTCGGTGCCGCCGGACGTCGTGGTGCCGCCGGTGCCGCCGCTGTCGCCCTTCTCGTCGCCGCCTCCGCCGGTCGTGCCGCCGGTGCTCGCGGTGTTCGACTTGTCGTCACCGGAATTGGCGTACCAGACGCCACCGCCGATGATCAGCGCGATCGCGACGACGGCCGC
>NZ_JARGEF010000461.1:0-2494 GCF_033794725.1 Streptomyces sp. ID05-39B
CTGCGGGTGGGGGCGGTGGTCGCTGTGGAGGCTGAGGCTGGGGCGGATTCCGGCCACTCTGCGTGAAGGGCGGCTTCAGCGGGTGACTGTCGGTGGCTAGAGTCACCGATGGGGCATCGGGTGTGCGCGGTGTGGCTCCGGGGAGAGGGAGACGCGCGCTGTCCTGCCGAGCGGGCGGGCTGGACCGGCCATCGGGTCGACGAAGCATCGAGCGAGCAACAGAAGCAAGTACTACTCGAAGCCCGAGTCAGCCGACCGGGCAACCCCCGGTTTTCGGCGGCGTTCCACCAGCAACTGACCGTCAATCTGGCCCGCGCACTGAGAGATGAGCTGGCCTGCACCAACAAGCCGGATATTCCGGATGACTTGCAGCTCAGTAAATAGGCGTAGGCGGAGGGGCGCGCGAAGGCATTCGGTGCGCGGGTTTGGTCCATGCTCCCGCGCACCGAAGGTCTGGGGCCTATCGGCCCTGCCGACCCTCGCCCTCCGTGCAGCGGAAGCAGCGGCAGCGCGGCCATGGCGAGGGGTCCGGAAGTGCGGTCGGGTCTCCAGCGCCGTCGTGAGTGCGGGTCTGGGGTGAGCCGACGCGTCGGCCGTTCCGGTCCACGCGGTACGTGCGCAGCGTCAGGCGGGAGGTGCCCGGCTCGGGTGGGGTGCCGGCGTTCACCGTGGCTCCTTCCCCGTCGGCGGGCGGTGACAGGTGCAGCCGCAACGGCGTACCAGCGGCAGCAGGCCCACGCTGTGCGGGAGCGGGATGTTCCGCAGGCGGCGGCACGCGTCGTGTACGTCCTCGTATCCGGGCCTGCTCGCCAGTGTGCACTCCGGCGACAGCTCCCGCGGGTCCGCCACCGTGGCGGGACCCGCGCTCATCGCTCGCCCCCGTCCGGCTGTGGCGGGTAGCGCACGGCGCACGTCTGGCAGGCGTACACGACGAAGCCCGGCCCCGAGTTCTGGTGCACCACGGCGACCACCACCGGGGTCTCGGTGGTCACCTCGCAGCGCACGCACATGCGCACCGGCATCCGTACCGGCAGGCGGGGCTCCTTGTCCGGCGTTCCCATCACGCCGCCCTCTCCGCACCGATCACATGCAGGTCGAGATCGACTCCGTAGTCGGCGGCCAGGACCAGGGCGACCCGGCGCCGCGTCTGTCGCGCCCGCTCGCGCTCACGCTCCTGGTCAGCTCGCTCGACTGCGAGGACGTACGGGCGGATGGGGGCGGTACGGGTGCCGTCGAGGACAACGGGGAGGCCGTACGGGGAACGGGGTTTGGGGAGCGGTACGACCACTGGGCCAGACTGCCTCTCTTGTTGGCAGATCGGGGCCACTGCGGCGGGGTGCGTGCCCGCCCGGCGCCTGCCTGTGCCTGGCCCGAATACGCCAATGATCCAGTGCGCCAGGGCGTGGATAATGCCCACTGTCATCAACTCTCTGTCGGTTGGTGGCCATGCCCCGGGACCGTTCGCGCGGTCGCCGGGGTCTCGTCTGCACCCGAGCTTACTAAGCCATGTAGAGCTATGCATAGCTCTCTGAAGATTCGTGTAGCTCTCTACCGACCTATGTTGCCCTTGTGAGTGACCGCAGTGAGGTGCCCGACTTCAACCCGCAGGGGTCCCAGCTCATCTACGTCGCCGTAGCCGACCACGTCGAGGCGAGGATTCGCACTGGGGCGTTGCGGCCCGGCGCCCGTCTTCCCTCGGAGCGTGATCTCGCTCAGGAATACGGCGTCGCCTACCTCACCGTGCGACGGGCCGCCCAGGTTCTGCGTGAACGAGGGCTCGTCGAGACCGTTCACGGCCGTGGGACCTTCGTCGCCGACCCGCTGCCCGAATCAGCTCCGGGTGTCCCGGGAACGGGCGAGGGGCCGGTCGGCTGACAGGCGGGGCTGCGGATCGGCCTCTGTCAGCCTGCCGTCCTCGGGAACGTGACCTCCACTCGGCGGTTCTTCTTGCGGCCTGCCTCGGATGCGTTGTCCGCGATGGGGTACTGCTCGCCGTAGCCACGCACCTCGAAGGTGACGCTCGCGTTGTTGAGGTCGCCGGCGAGGGCGGCCTGGACCGCGTTCGCTCGCTGCTTCGACAGGACGTCGCCGTGGGCCGAGGAGCCGAGGTTGTCCGTGAAGCCGAAGACGCGGATCTGGGTGGCGTTCTGCTTCTTGATCTCCTCGGCGATACCCGCGATGCGGGCCTTAGCGTCGGCGCTCAGCTTGGCGCTGTCCTTGCCGAACAGGACTTCCGCCTGGAGCGCGAACTTCACGTCCGCGTTGGTGTCCTCGCGCCGCTCGTCCCCCGTCTCGTCCTCGACGACCTGCTTGATGTCGAGCACCTTGGGCTCCGCGAGGGTGGCCCCCTCAGGGAGCTTGAGGTCGGGGTCGTTGGGGTCCACCTCCACGGGGGCTGTGGCGGTGGGTTCGGTGCCTGGGGGGACGCTGGGGTCGTCGGCATGGGCGGGAGGTGTGGTGAGCAGCAACAGGGTCGTCGCGAGCAGGGCCAGGG
>NZ_JARGEF010000462.1:0-2484 GCF_033794725.1 Streptomyces sp. ID05-39B
CCCGTTCACCGTCCCCACCCGACAGTTGCACCCCGAGTACCACGGCCCCGACCACGGCGAGTACGGCGATCCCGGCGAGTACGGCCCGCCGCCGGCGTCCTGCGGCGACGGGCGGCGCCGGTACGCCCTCCGGCGTCACGTCGGTGACGACGGCGGGATCCCCCACTGCCGACACCTCCTCCTCAGCAGCCGGACCGCTCCCCTCCGCCGCCGGTCCGCTCCCCTTCTTTCCGCGCCCCGCGTCCGCCAGCACCCACCTCCGGTGCAGCTCGACCAGTTCCTCGGGCGAGGCCTTGCACAGCCGGGCGAGCCGCTCGACGGGCGCGTAGTCCGTGGGGACGGCGTCCCCGTTGCAGTAGCGGTGCAGCGTCGACGTACTCATGTGGAGCCGTTTCGCGAGCGTGCCGTAACTGAGCCCGGACCGTTCCTTCAACTCCCGCAGCAGTTCCGCGAACTCGGCCGCAGCCACCGTTCGTCCACCCCCCATGTCCCATCCCGGCGTTCCAGGGATGGTTTGTTTCCCCAGCTCAGAACCGTTGTGGGCGTTCCAGCGTCCCTGATCGTCCGCCGGTCGTGGCGGCTGGGACGGATCACCCCACAAGCTGTGGCCATCCAAGCACGCCGCTCCCGGCACCCGGTCGAGCGGCATGCGTCAACCAGCCATCTCGGTAAGAGGACTTCACGATGCGCACCCTCCACACCCGCCGCACCGCCCGCCTGTTCGCCCCGGCGATCGCCGCACTGGCCGCTCTCTCGCTGACCGCCTGCGAGGACGGGACGGGCACGAAGGACGAGGGCGCGTCGGCCCCGGCGTCGTCACCCGTCACCGCACAGCCCGGGAAGACCGGCAGCCCGGCGTCGGACTCGCCCGCCGGGTCGGCCGGCGGAACAACTCCGTCCGCCCCCTCCGGCTCCTCCGGCTCCTCCGGCTCCTCCGGCTCCTCCGGCTCCTCCGGCTCCTCCGGCTCCAAGGCGAGCGACGGAGGCACCAAGGACGACGCCGACGCCTTTGCCCCCGAGAACCGCGTCCTGTGCAACGGCTCGAACACGAAGGTCACCGCCCAGCCGGTCCCGCGTCCCCTCAACCACATGCTGATCACGGTCACGAACACCGGCAGCAAGGTGTGCGACCTGACCTACTACCCGGTGCTGCGCTTCGACGAGATGCAGTGGGCGCCGTCGGCGGCGAAGGAGACGCAGCCGCAGGCGGTGACGACGCTCGCGCCCGGCGAGTCCGGCTACGCGGGCGTCCTGCTGTCGGCAGCCGACGGCAGCGGCGACGGCGGCACGACCGCGAAGAAGCTGACGGTCGCCTTCCAGGGCCGCACGCCGAACAGCGACGGCGGCGCCTCCGCGACGCCGCCGCTCCCGGCCAAGGGTGTCTACTACGACAGCTCGCTGACGGTGACCTACTGGCAGAGCGACATGGACGACGCGCTCGCCTGGTAGGACGTCAGCGGGTTCGGCAGGTCACCGCAGGGTCCGGGCCGCCTCGGTGGCCCAGTAGGTGAGGATGTTCTGCGCACCGGCCCGCTTGATGCCGGTGAGCGTCTCCAGGATCGCCCGCTCGCGGTCGATCCAGCCCTTCTCGGCGGCGGCCTCGATCATCGAGTACTCGCCGGAGATCTGGTAGGCGGCGACGGGCACGTCCACCGCGTCGGCGACCCGCGCGAGGATGTCGAGGTAGGGCCCGGCCGGCTTGACCATCACCATGTCGGCACCCTCCTCCAGATCGAGGGCCAGCTCGCGCAGCGACTCCCGCGCGTTGGCGGGGTCCTGCTGGTACGTCTTGCGGTCCCCCCGCAACGAGGACCCGACGGCCTCGCGGAAGGGCCCGTAGAAGGCGGAGGAGTACTTGGCGGTGTAGGCGAGGATGGCGACGTCCTCGCGCCCGATCTGGTCGAGGGCGTCGCGGACGACCCCGATCTGCCCGTCCATCATGCCGCTGGGCCCGACCACATGGGCACCGGCATCGGCCTGCACCTGAGCCATCTCGGCGTACCGCTCGAGGGTGGCGTCGTTGTCGACACGCCCCTGGGCGTCGAGCACACCGCAGTGCCCGTGATCGGTGAACTCGTCGAGACAGAGGTCGGACATCACGAGCAACTCGTCCCCGACCTCGGCCCGTACGTCCCGCAGCGCGACCTGGAGGATCCCGTCCGGGTCGGTCCCCACGGTCCCGGCGGCGTCCTTCTTGGACTCCTCCGGCACCCCGAAAAGCATGATCCCGGAGACCCCGGCCTCCACGGCCTCCGCGGCGGCCTTCTTCAGACTGTCGCGGGTGTGCTGCACGACCCCGGGCATCGCTCCGATCGGCACCGGCTCACTCACACCCTCCCGCACGAACGCGGGAAGAATGAAGTCGGCCGGATGCAGCCGGGTCTCGGCGACCATCCGTCGCATGACGGGGGTGGTCCGCAGCCGCCGCGGACGCGAACCGGGGAAGGATCCGTACTTCGTCATGCGTCCACGCTACGCCCGTCC
>NZ_JARGEF010000463.1:0-2460 GCF_033794725.1 Streptomyces sp. ID05-39B
CGAGGCGGGTGGCTGGGAGGGCACGGGGCCCGGAAGTCCAGGGGCGGAGCCCCCTGGACCGGGGAGGTGGAACTCCGGGGAGTTATGACGGGGTCAGACGCCACTGCTGGCAGGTGTTGTTCAGCCACGTCCACTGGCGGACGTCCGCCGAGTCGGCCGTAGAGCAGTTCGCCACGTCGGCGACCTTCCCGGTGGCCTGGTTCACGATACGGACGTAGTCACTGTCCGTCGCCAGGAACCGGAACCGCTGGCACGTGTTGTTGAGCCACGACCACTGACGAAGGTCGGCGCCGTCGGCGGTGGAACAGTCGGCCGTGTCCATGACCTTGCCGGTCGCGACGTTCACCAGCCGGCTCGTGTCGTCGCCCTGGTCCTCCAGCCGCCACCGCTGGTTCGCGCCCCCGTTGCAGGCGTACTGCTGCACGTTCGCCCCGTCGGCGGCGGAACTCCCGGCCACGTCAAGGCACTTACCGCTGTTGCGGTTGCGCACGGTGTACGTCGTCGAGGCTGCCGACGGCTCACCGGAGGGCCCGGTCTGGCTGGCGCCCAGCCGGACCGGCGTACCGAGGTTCGGCGTACCGTCGGAGTTCCAGGTGAACTTCTGCGCACGGGCCGTACGCCCGTTGTCGCAGCCTTCCGACGCCGCGTCGTTGGCGTGGTAGACGATCCAGCTCTCGGTGCCGTCGGGTGAGGTGAAGAAGCCGTTGTGGCCGGGGCCGTAGACGCTGTTGGCGTCGTTGCGCTGGAAGACGGGGGTGGACTTCTTGGTCCAGGCGGAGGCCGACAGGGGGTCGCTGCCGGTGAGGGTCAGCTGGCCGAGTTTGTAGTCGGGGGTCCAGCAGCCACTGGCGGAGTAGATGAGGAAGGTCCGCCCGCCCCGCTGGAGGATCTCCGGACCCTCGTTGACCGAACCGCCGCTCTTCTCCCAGGAGTTGGTGGGAGTGGAAATGGTCGAGAAACCGGTCGCCAGGGTGTACGGGTTGGACATGCGGGCCGCGACGAGGTTCTGCGTGCCGCCGCTGGCGCTGCCGAACAGATAGAGCTGGCCGTTGATCGTCGCGACCGTCGGGTCCAGCATCCAGGCGGAGTTGAGCTGGTTGCGGTAGGTGTAGGGCCCGAGAGGGTCCGAGCCGGAGCTCTCCAGGACGTGGGTGCGCTGGGTGGCGTTGTAGTCGGTGACGTTCTGCCCGGCGACGTAGTACAGGTACCAGCGGCCGTTGAGGAAGTGCAGCTCGGGTGCCCAGATGTTGCAGCAACGGCTTGCCACGTCATCCTGCCAGACCTGGATGTTGGGCGCGGTGGCGAGTCCGGCGAGGGTGGCGGACTTGCGGATGGTGATGACGCTCGTCCAACTGGTCGTCACCATGAAGTAGTTGCCGTCGTGGTACGTGATCCAGGGGTCGGCGCCCTTCTGCGTCTTGACGGGGTTGGCGAAGGAAGCCGCGCTGGCGGTGGACTGCCCGACGGACAGGGCGAGTAGCAATGCGGCCAGCAGGGTCAGTAGGCGACGGGCCATCCGCTGCTCCAGTTCAGTAGGTTGATGCCGAGTTTGGGTGTGCCGTTGTCGTTGCCGTCGTAGTAGTGGTAGACGATCAGGTCGCCGTCGGCGTCCTTCACGATCGACTGACCGCCGGGGCCGATGTACCGCCCGTGCGACTCCAGCACCGCAGTGCCGCCGTTGTTCATGAGGGCGACGCCGTTCTTGTCGTAGTACGGCCCGGTGACGCTGGTGGCGCGGCCGACCTTGACCTTGTAGGTGGAGCTGGTGCCGGCGCAGCAGGTGTCGTAGGAGGCGAAGAGGTAGTAGTAACCGTTTCGCTTGACGATGTACGGCGCTTCGACGGCCTTGGTTCCGGTCGGGCGGGAGGCGAGGGAGTAACGGGTCGTGTTGCTCGAAAGCTGTTTCCCGGTGCCGGGATCGATCTGGATCATCTTCAGGCCCGTCCACCAACTGCCGAAGGACAGCCACCACTTGCCGTTGTCGTCGACGAAGAGGTTGGGGTCGATGGCGTTGTAGTCGCTGGAGGTGGTGGAGGTGTGGACGGTGCCGTAGTCGGTCCAGGAGCCGGGCAGTCCGGTGGCCGAGGCGGCCAGGCCGATGGCGGACCTGCTGGAGCCGAAGGTGGAGACGGCGTAGTACATGAGGTACTTGCCGCCCTGGTACGAGATGTCGGGCGCCCATGCCTCGGTCGTCCCGTACGAGGACCACCAGCCCGGCTTCGTGGAGAAGGCGTCGCCGCCCGCGCTGAACGCGATGCGGTCGGTGGAGGTGCGGTAGGAGAGGCCGCCGCCGGTGGCGTAGAGGAGGTAGCGGCCGCCGGAGGTGCGGATCATCGTCGGGTCGTGCACGACCGTGGACCCGGTGACCGTGCCGGGGTTGGGGTAGGCGGAGGCGGTGGAGGGGACGAGGGCGAGCAGGACCGCAGCGGGGAGGGCGAACAGCGCGGCTCGCCGGGAGGA
>NZ_JARGEF010000464.1:0-2454 GCF_033794725.1 Streptomyces sp. ID05-39B
GGGGGCGGGGGCGGGCCCTGGCGGAGGACCGTGGACTCGCCGGACAGCGGCGGCAACCAGGACAAGAAGCGCCTGGCCTGCCCGAGCGGACCCTGCCACGAGGGAGGCTCGGTCATCGGCGTGATGACCGAGCAGGGGCGACTGGCGTACCTGCCGATGCCCGTCGTCATGGACGCGGCGTTCGTCGCCGGCCTTCAGGAGGCGGGGTACCCGGAGCGTCGGTACCGGTTCAGCCGGCCGTGTGTGGAGAGCGCCTGCTCGCAGTGGACCGGACGGGGCTGCGCCGTCGTGGACCACGTCCTGGACGAGCCGTCCGACGGCGGGTGCGCGGGACATCGGCCCCCGTGGAGCCGGGAGGATCACGGCCGACGTGCGGGATCCGGCGGGACTGCCGATGGTTCGCCCAGCGCGGCTCGGCAGCCTGCCTGAATTGCCCGACCCTCGTGGCGGAACCGGCGGAACGGCCAGATACAGAAACCCGGCGCACCCCCGCCCGGCACACCCGGTAGAGCTGAGCGGTTGGCAGATCGCGGCCGGGGACACGCCGTAGAAAGAGTGGATCGATGGCCGGTATCTGCCAATCGAGGCCCCGCGGAGGGGATATGCCGGGCCGGCGCCCCCGGAGGGGATCCCGAGACGGTTCGGCCGGGGGTGGGTCAGGGCTCCGGTGGGGACCAGGGGTGGCCGGTCATGAGGTTGCCGAGGCCGGCCCACGCGAAGTTCATCAGCGTCGCCGCGGCCTGGCGGGGCGTGACCGACTCGGCGGTGTTGGCCCAGGCCGCCAGGGACTCGGCGGCGCCCACCAGGGCCTCGGCCAGGCCCGCCACCTCCCGTTCCGGAAGGTCCGGGTCGCGGTGTGCCTCGCGGGCCGCGACCACGATCAGCTGGGTCACGAACGCCACGATCTCCGCGCGCATCGCCGCGGCCTCGGCGGCGAAGGTCTCCCCGTGGGTACGGGCCTGGATGTGCAGGACCGACCAGGCATGCGGATGGCGGCCGGTGTGCGCGAAGAACGCCAGCAGGCCGTCCCAGAGTTGGCGGTCGGCCGGCAGGCCGGTGTCCACGCCCGCTCGCACCGCGCCGACGAGCGCCTCCGCCTCGCGCCGGATGCACGCGGTGAAGAGGTCCTCCTTGGAGTTCAGGTAGAGGTACACCAACGGCTTGGACACGCCCGCCAGTTCGGCGATCTCGTCCATCGACGCGGCCATGTACCCGCGCCGCCCGAAAGTCTCCACGGCGGCGTCCAGCATCTGCTGCTCACGGACCGCACGCGGCATCCGCTTGGTCTTCACGGCACCCATGGGGGAAAGAGTAGTTGTGGCCGACGGGGGCGAACTCCCTCGTGAAGGCCTCGTTCAGCTGAGTTGGCCGAGAGGGAGCGGGTCACCGCGTGGCCGGTCCCGGAGGCTGGAGGTACGGCACACCCGCCCGTAGCGCACCGGTGAGAGGGTCGGCCGTGACCTCGGAGCACGAGCACGAGACGCTGTGGAACCGGTGCGCGCATCTCGGGCGGGTCCTTCTGCCGCTGGTGGACCAGGAGCCATGGCGGCAGGCTCGTCGCCGCGAGCACCTGCGGGCCTGGGACATCGACACGGCGGTGGGCGAGCGGCTGATCGAGACGTTCACGGCCCTGACCGCCCACGCCGTCGCCGTCGACGCGTCCCTGACCGCCGCGGATTTCGACGCTCTTCCCCTCAGGGCGGTGGCCGACGCGACGACGGGCAAGCGTGACTACGAACTCCTCGCCGGACTCCCCGGCACCTTCGCCGACGACCGAGACGAACACGCCGTCAAGGTCTTCCGCCTGCGCGCCTACGCGGGCGGACGGGCCGGCCTCCAGCTCTTCCGGCTGGGCACGGAAGTGCGCCATGCGCTGACCGTCGTAGCGGAACGGTCGCCGGTGCCGTCCCCGACGTGCGGGGACCTCCTCCACGCGAACTGAGGACGCGCTCCCCGCCGGCGGATCCGACAGCGGGTGGTTACGAGGCCTGGCCCTGCGCGTGGGCCGAGTCGACCGCCTCGTCCTCCTGGGAGCGGTTGGACTCCAGGCCCGCCTTCATCCGGTCCACGCGCCGCACGACCGTCTCCGAGGCGCGGTCGCGCTCCTTGCGCAGCAGGACGAAGCTGAGCGGAGCGGAGAGCACCAGCGACAGCAGGACGATCCACATGCCGTTGGAGTCGCCCAGGCCGCGCGGGAAGACACCGAGGTAGACGAGTCCCCAGACCGCCGCGAGGCAGCCTACGAAGACACCGAGGCGCATCAGCGTGTAGCGGAGCATCTCAATCCGTTCTTCCGTCTCTGGGGTCCCCCCCGCTGGGGGAGGTCCGAAGGTACCTAACGTCCCAAACGGGCACCGTCCAGTGAAGCACGCTTTAACCCATCTACCGCTCCCGACAAAGCAAAAAGTTAAAATCCTGGGGGTAGCCGACTCAACAAAAAAAAAAAAAAAAAAA
>NZ_JARGEF010000465.1:0-2435 GCF_033794725.1 Streptomyces sp. ID05-39B
AACAAGAACCCCAAGCCGTTCGTCTGGACGAAGACCGCAGACGACATCCTCGACACCCTCGCCGCATACTGCACACGAATTAACGACTCAGGACACTAGCCACCCGCATCCGAGAAACGAGCGACTCATCTGGTGCGGGCGCTGGGTCGATCGACGCCTTCTCGCCTGCCAGGCGCCGACTCGCCGCTCGCTACCAGTAGTGGTGTTGCCGCCAGGCCCCACGAAGCGTTTCGGCGACGAGACCGGCTCGCTCGTAATTTGGCTGCGGTCTGCCGCGGGAAGAGGCACCGGTGGTCGATCAGCTGGGACAGCAGCACGGCTGGCAAGAGCGTCCGTCCGGCTCGCCCGCCCCTTGGCCCTTGACGCCCAACGTGCGGCATTCAGCGAGAAACCCGGTCGTCTGGCCGACTCGCCCTGGCCCGGTCGCCTTCGCCCGCCGAAGTATGCGGATGCCAGCACCCGGCACCCCCCGTTCCTTCCGCACTGCCGCAAACAACCTGCGGCCCAACCTTCAAACCCGCTCACTCTCGAAGAACGGATCACCTGATCTCCATGCGCAGACTGATAAGCACCCTTGCCCCGGCAACCGCTCTCATCTCCATTCTCGCCGTCACTCCACAAGCTGCGGCAGAAGACCACACCCCCTCGAGCAAGAACATGGTCGTTACCGGGACCGATGTCGAGTTATCGGAGAGCGGCGCCCGCGACCCCGAGACGCTCGCCGTCGCGGCCGCGAACCCTGCTGCCGTCAGCGCCACCGCCACACTGTGCGGCTCCGGATACGAGCTCGCGAGAGCCGTGCGTCTCCCGGATGCACGCCGATTCGGCACCCTATTCACGTACATGAAAAGTTCGACCAGCGTGGCAGGAGCCTGCGCAGTCTTCGACAACGACCTCGCCGCGGCGAAAAAGATGAAGTTGAAGCTGTGTCCGAACAAAGCCGGCGTGGCCTGCAAGGTGGACGAAGGAACCTTTTCTCAGTACGCAGGCCTGGTCAAGTACGAGACCAATGATGTGGGCGGCTGGATCGACTGCTCTCCGGTGACCGCAATCATGTGGTCGGACGGTGTCGCGATCATCGACCGAGTCATAAACGTGTCGGAGTGCGACTGATCATGCCCAATCTACTGCGCACCAGACCGCACATCGTCGCGGCCATTGCACTCCCGATCGTCCTTCTGCTGGGTGGGTGCGGGTCAGAACACACCAACAAGCCGCAGGGCAGCGCCAGTCAGGAAGAGACTCGGCTGGTCGGGGGCGAAGGTTCCGCGAGCCCGCCAGCAGAAGGATCCCCAACTCCTACCTCATCCGGAATCTCGAAAGCAGGAAACACGGAAGCGGCCGACAGGGCGGAGCGGCAGCGAATTGAGGCAGCGCCTCCTGGCGACGTCATTACCCCTTCGTCCGTGACAGGAATCCCGCAGGGTGGAGAACACTTCGGAGTTCCTGTAATCCAGAAGGACGACTTGACGGTGTACACGCCAAAGTTTCGCGGCGACACCATGATAATTCCGATTAAAATCATCAATAGTGGCGACAGTCGCGCCTACTACCGCTTCACCATTCGTGTCACAGGCGCGAACGGATACGACGCAACAACGGGCGCGTCGATGGACGTCGTCGGCCTGTATCCAGGCACCTCGCGGTAACGGACGCCAGCCACAGGCCGCCTACGCGTCCCCGCATTACCGTCGAGCGGCTTGAACGTACAGAGCATGCCCCTTCCTGATCACCGTTCGCGGACCGCGCCCGCACTGGCGCGGTCCGCACGGCAGCGACAAACCGGAGCGCCACAAACCGGTGCAGAGCTGGAACGCGGCACCGCTCGAACCCGGCCGAGGGTTCGGGCGTAGCGATTACCGGTGGTTCGTTAAATCCGGCGGTGGTGTGGGTTGACGACGGGTCGAGTTGGTCGTAGGCCGGTGATAGGGGCCAACTGCCGTGTGGGGGCTGAAGATGACCGCTCGCCGTCCGTGTCCGCCTGCGCCGGGGCCGCTGGAGGACTACGCGGCCCGGTTCGACGACCTCTTCTTCAGCTTGGCCCAGCGGCGGGGGTTCCTGTCCGAGCAGTGTGAGCAGGCGTAACAGGGTGTCCTTCGCTGCCGGTGTCCCCAGCGCGTGGGCGAGCCGGCTGCCCGCTCGCCCGGCCAGCGCGAGGGCGATCGAGGTCAGGGTCCCGCGCATCAGCGGGGTGTAGCGGGCGTGTGGGCTGGTCAATCCGGTGACCTGTTCGGCGAACGTCACCGCTGGGCAGACGTCGTTGAGGCAGCGGAACCGACGTACCAGCAGCTCGATGACCACCCGGGTGCCGCTGACCGCTGCGTCGGACATGCGCCGCCGGTACCGGCCATGCACACGACCGGACCTGCGATGACAGCGCGAGCACGCAGCATCAGCCGCCCGGACTCGGGCGTGCATCGTGATCTCGCGGGTCG
>NZ_JARGEF010000466.1:0-2397 GCF_033794725.1 Streptomyces sp. ID05-39B
TGGAGATGTTTTTTAGAGACCGTCCACAGCACCCGCAGGTGCCGTCCGACCGATCCGAGCCCCTGCCCGGTCAGTGCGACCAGCTGGGTCGTGCTCAGCGGGCCGTGCCCCAGCAGGACGAGGACGGCCGCCCGTCCGGGCCCGAGCAGCGCGCTCAGCGCGGTCGGCACGTCCCGCGCGCGGTGATCGGCGGCGAGGACCCCGGTGCAGGGGTAGACGACGGCGTACCGCTCCCGTTCCTCCCACGACACCCACCCCGTCCGCGGTGTCACCGGCACGAACAGCAGCTCGGCGCCGGAGATCTCCCGGGGCGGATACTCGTGCAGATTGACCTGGAACCGGCTCTCCCCGAGCCACCGCGTCCCCGGCCGCAGCGAGTCCAGTACGGCAGCCCACCCGCCCCGGCTCACCTGCGCGACCCGCGTCACGACATCCGCCTCCAGCACCCTGCGCCGCCGCTCCCAGGAAGGCCGTACGGCGCTCTCCCACACCCAGGTCAGCAGGCCGGCCGCCCGCGCGGGGAGGTCGTCGCGGTCCAGGACGCCCGGCAGCGGGCCGGCCCGGGAGGTCCGCAGATGGGCGCGGGCGTCGGCGGGCCGTACCGCGCGGACCCGGGCGACGCCGTCCTCGAAGCTCTCCCCGTCCCTGGGGGTGGGGGTGAGGAAGTCGGCGATCCAGTCCCGGCCGAGCCCGGCCCGTACGAGCGCGGCGGTCACCGGATCCGCGGCCAGCCGTGCGCGGTGGGCGGGCAGCCACTCGCGCAGCCACGCCGTCTCGCCCGGATGCGCGCCCGCCCCCGCGTGCAGCAGCTTCAGGCACGCGAAGGTCTCGGCCAGCGGGGACACCACGAACCGGCTGCCCGCGAGCGTGTCGGCGTTCACCTGCCACCAGCCCATGAAGCCCCATCCCCGTCCCTCGTCACGATGACGTTTCGCGCTCCCGCGAAACAGTAACGACCGGGCCCGGCCCCGCCCGAGACTCCCCGCATGACCGGCTACCGACAGCTCCTGCGCACCCCCGAGTTCACCCCGCTCCTGCTCTCCTCCGCCGCCCACACCGCCGCCCAGACGGTCGCGGGGCTCGCCCTCGGCACCCTCGTCCACCGCGCCACGGGCTCCCCGCTGCTGTCGGCGGTGAGCATGTTCGGCCCGTCACTCGTCCAGGTCCTCGGCGCGGCCTTCCTCCTCTCGGGCGCCGACCGCCTCCCGCCGAGGACCGCCCTGGCCGGTCTCTCCCTCGCCTTCGCCACCCTCACGGCCGTCCTCGCCGTCCCCGGGCTGCCGGTCGCGGCCGTCTTCGCGGTCGTCCTCGCGCAGGGCCTGATCGCGGCCCTCGGCGGCGGGGTCCGCTGGGGGCTGCTCAACGAGATCCTCCCCAAGGATGGCTATCTGAGCGGGCGTTCCGTCTTCAACATGATGGGCGGGCTGACGCAGATCACCGGCTACGCCCTCGGCGGCCTCCTCGTCACCGCCCTCTCCCCGCACACCGTCCTCCTCCTCGCCACCCTCCTGCACGCCACCGCGAGCGCGACCGCCCGCCTCGGCCTGACAGCCCGCCCGCCCCGCGCCTTGGGCCGCCCCTCGGCCGCCGAGACCCGGCGCGTCAACGCCGTCCTGTGGTCCTCCCGCCCGCGCCGCCTGGTCTACCTGGGCCTGTGGCTGCCCAACGGCCTGGTCGTCGGCTGCGAAGCCCTCTTCGTGTCCTACGACCCCGGCGCCGCGGGCACCCTGTTCGCGTGCGGAGCGCTGGGCATGCTGGCCGGGGACCTCGCCGTCGGCCGGCTGCTCCCGCCCGCCGTCCGCACCCGCCTGGCCACCCCGCTCCTGCTGCTCCTGGCCACCCCGTACCTCGTCTTCGCCCTGCGTCCGCCGCTGCCCGTCGCCGCGCTCTGCGCCACCCTCGCCTCGGTCGGCTTCGGCGCGAGCCTGGTCCAGCAGGAGCGCCTGATGGCCCTCGTCCCCGCCGAACTCAGCGGTCATGCCCTCGGGTTGCACTCGGCGGGGATGCTCACCCTTCAGGGTGTCAGCGCCGTCGTGGCGGGCACCGTGGCCCAACTCACCTCACCGGCCACGGCGATGGCCGTGATGGCGGCGGCGTCGATCGCGGTCACGGTGACGCTGGCGGCGGCGTCCCGGCGGCCCGGAACCCCTTTGAAGTTCGTGACGCGAACTAATATGGTTCGTGACACGAACAAATAATCGTCATTTGGGCGAGCGACGAACCGCTGCCCCTTCGGCGGCGTCAAGGGGGAACTGCCGTGTCACGCACAACCGTTGTGGTGGTGGGCGGCGGATACGGCGGCGGATACGGCGGCGCAGGCCGTGGCCGCGTACCAGGGGGGACCTGTTCGTGGGCCGCTGCGAGGAGCGGTTCGGTGGGAGGGGTGGTGTGCAGGGG
>NZ_JARGEF010000467.1:0-2391 GCF_033794725.1 Streptomyces sp. ID05-39B
GTCCCCGGGGAGACAACCCCACCCGCCCGTGCGGCACATGTACGTACGGGCTCCGGCCAGGCGGGGGCCGTCGCGGAAAGGCAGGAGCCCCGTCGCCTTGCGGCGCGGGGCTCCTTGGGTACTGCTCTCAGAGACTTGCGATCTCAGGGTGTGATAGCGATCAGGCGATCAGACGGGGGTGACGTTCTCCGCCTGCGGGCCCTTCGGACCCTGGGTCACGTCGAAGGAGACCGCTTGGTTCTCCTCGAGCGAACGAAAACCCTGCGCGTTGATCGCGGAGTAGTGGACGAAGACGTCGGGGCCGCCGCCCTCCTGGGCGATGAAGCCAAAGCCCTTTTCGGCGTTGAACCACTTCACGGTTCCGGTAGCCATAAGCCCTCCTTGGGCCCAAAGGGTTGCCCTGCTCCAGAACCCTGCAAGCGTGAAAGCAAGTGCCGCACAACTGCATACGTCTGAAAACGTCAAGAGCCTGCGGTTACATGCTCCGCAGGCTCTGTACTGCAAGGGAAACCAAACTGCAACTTGCGGCGAGCCTAGCATGTGGGCACCGGAAAGCAATAGAGGTCAAGATCACGTCACCCGGACGTTTGAAGATCCGGAAAAGGGGTTGACGGCGGACGCCCGCGGGGTTGATGGGGAGCACCGGAGCGGGGTCGGAGACGGCCTGCCACCGGACGGGGTCTATCGTCGCGATGTGGACAATTCTCGCACCCGGCCGCGCGTCGGCCACATCCAGTTCCTCAACTGCCTGCCCCTGTACTGGGGGCTCGCGAGAACCGGCACCCTCCTCGACTTCGAGCTGACCAAGGACACCCCGGAGAAGCTCAGCGAGCAGTTGGTGCGGGGCGACCTCGACATCGGGCCCATCACCCTCGTCGAGTTCCTGAAGAACGCCGACGACCTGGTCGCCTTCCCCGACATCGCCGTCGGCTGCGACGGTCCCGTCATGTCCTGCGTGATCGTCTCCCAGGTGCCGCTGGAGGAACTGGACGGCGCCCGCGTCGCCCTCGGCTCCACCTCGCGCACCTCCGTGCGGCTGGCCCAACTCCTGTTGTCCGACCGCTACGGCGTCCGGCCGGAGTACTACACCTGCCCGCCCGACCTGAGCCTGATGATGCAGGAGGCCGAGGCGGCCGTACTCATCGGCGACGCGGCGCTGCGGGCGAACCTGCTCGACGGCCCCAAGTACGGCCTCCAGGTGCACGACCTCGGCGCGCTCTGGAAGGAGTGGACCGGCCTGCCGTTCGTGTTCGCGGTGTGGGCGGCCCGCCGGGACTACCTGGAGCGTGAGCCGCTCATCACCCGCAAGGTCCACGAGGCCTTCCTCGCCTCGCGCAACCTCTCCCTCGAAGAGGTCGCCAAGGTCGCCGAACAGGCGGCCCGCTGGGAGAACTTCGACGAGGAGGTCCTGGAGCGGTACTTCACCACCCTGGACTTCCGCTTCGGCCCCGCCCAGTTGGCGGCGGTCACCGAGTTCGCCCGCCGCGTCGGCCCGACGACCGGCTTCCCGGCCGACGTCAAGGTCGACCTTCTTCAGCCGTAGGGACGGCACTAGGCTGCTGGCGGGCCGCGGAGGCCCAAGAGGTCCACGGACCTACGGGGGAGGGGTGGACGTCATGCAGCCGCTAGGTGCCGACGAACCCGCCGAGGTGGGGCCCTACCGGCTGCTCGGCCGGCTCGGCTCCGGCGGGATGGGCCGCGTCTATCTCGGCCGCAGCGCCGGCGGCCGTACCGTCGCCGTGAAGATCGTGCACCCCCACCTCGCGCTCGACGAGGAGTTCCGGGCCCGCTTCCGGCGCGAGGTAGACGCCGCCCGGCGGGTCGGCGGCGCCTGGACCGCGCCCGTCCTGGACGCCGACCCGACGGCGAACGTCCCCTGGGTCGCGACCGCCTACGCGGCCGGACCCTCGCTGGCCGCGGCGGTCGCGGGCGGCGGCGCACTGCCCGAGCACACCGTACGAGTGCTGGGGGCGGGCCTCGCCGAAGCGCTCGCCACCGTCCACGGACTCGGCCTCGTGCACCGGGACGTCAAGCCGTCCAACGTCCTCCTCACCGTCGACGGCCCCCTGCTCATCGACTTCGGCATCGCCCGCGCGACCGACGGCACCGCGTCCCTCACCTCGACCGGCGTCTCCGTCGGCTCCCCCGGCTACATGGCCCCCGAGCAGATCCTCGGCAAGGGTGCCTCCGGCGCCGCCGACGTCTTCTCCCTCGGCGCCGTACTGGCGTACGCGGCGACCGGCGAACCCCCGTTTCCCGGTGACTCCTCGGCCGCCCTCCTCTACAAGGTCGTCCACGAGCAGCCCGCACTGGGCCGCCTGGACGGCGACCTGCTGGACCTGGTCACGGCCTGCCTCACCAAGGACCCCGCCGCCCGGCCCACCCCCGCGG
>NZ_JARGEF010000468.1:0-2352 GCF_033794725.1 Streptomyces sp. ID05-39B
AGCAGCCCCAGCCCGCCACCCCCTTACCGGAGGCTTTCGCGCCACCGACCCGGTCCACACCGGTGCGCGTGCTGGTGGCCGACGACAACCCCGTGGTCCGCGCCGGCCTGACCGCTCTCCTCTCCGGCCACGAGGACATCAGGGTCGTCGCGGAGGCCGCCGACGGCCGCCAGGCCTACGACGCCGCCCTCCGCCACCGCCCCGACCTCGTCCTCCTCGACGTCCGCATGCCCGATGTGGACGGCCTCTCGGCACTTCCCCACCTCGTGCGGATCGCTCCCGTCGTGATGCTCACCTACAGCAGCGAATCGGAGATCGTCCAGGAGGCCCTGCGGCGGGGGGCGGGCGGCTACCTGGTACACGGCGAGTTCACCGTGGCGGAACTGCTATCCGCGATCCGCGACATCGTGGCAGGACGGGCCCACCTCACGCCGACGGCAGCGACAGCAGTGCTTGCCCAACTCCGCTCCAGTGCGACTGCACATGGTGACGGAACCTCAAATTCCCCATTCCTTGCGACTTCTCGCAAACAGCTTTCGCAACTGCAACCATTCATGGGACAGTCAGGTCAGGTGTTCCAACTCAGCGCGAGGGAGGCGGAGATCATGGACCTGATCGCGGCGGGCCTCACCAACCAGCAGATCGCCGCCACCTGCTTCATCAGCGAGAAGACGGTCAAGAACCACATCAACCGCATCTTCGCCAAGCTCCACAGCACCAGCCGCTCGGAGGCCGCGGCCAAGTGGCTGGGAACGGCGGTGACCCCGTGAAACGCTCCCGGACGACGAATTGGGCCCGCGACTGGGCCCGGGGACCCTTCACCAGGACACCCGCTCCGCTCTACGTTCCTCAAGCCGGTAACGCCTCAAACGGAGGGGAACGCCATGAGCGACCTGATGCTGAAGACCGTCGTCGCGGCCAAGGTCCGGGTGAGCGGCTGGAAAAACACGACGACACAGGCCACCCGCCGCCACGGCGACCGGGGACAGACCGCGGTCGAGTACCTGGGGATCATCGCGGTGGTGGTGGCGATCGTGGTGTTGATCGCGAATACGAACTTGGGGCAGACGATTGTCGACAAGCTCAGGGCTCAGATCACTCGGGTGGCACCCTGACACGACCTCGCGCGTGCGGCGACGCAGGGCAGGCCTTTCCTATCTACCTCACGGTGGTGGCGGGCCTGCTCTTTCTCGCGTTCGCGTACTTTGCCGTGGGTCAGGCGGCGGTGAATCGCAATGGCGCTCAGTCGGCCGCCGACGCGGCGGCATTGGCAGCAGCGCAGGAGGCCAGAGACCAGCTTGCGGACCTGTGGACCGCGGGTGTCCGGGAGCCGACGAAATGGCAGGACATATTTCACGGCAACGGAGCTGACGACACCTGTTGGCGAGCTCGTGAGCTTGCGGCCATGAACGACGCGGGCAACGTGGAGTGCGAGCCCGATGGCCTCTTGGGCTACAGCGTGACCGTCCAGGCGAACAAGCCCATCGGAGCCTCCGTCGTCCCAGGGACGGCGGAGAGAAGGGCACACGCCTCCGCGATTGCTGTGATCGAGCCGCTGTGCACGTTCGAGCTTCCGGGCGAGGATGCTGAAGAGGACATCCTGCCGAAGCTCACCTGCGGAGACGAGGGCAGGGAATGGGAGTTGGATCCTGACGACCTCGGTGATCTCCCGAAGCCCGAAGACCTCTTCGACGTCCACCTTGCCGACTGACGAGCGAACGACGAGTGGAGAAGGAAGCAGAGTGATGAGGATGCGGTTCACGGCGAAAGCCGGCAGGGGGATGGTTGCGTTGACCGTCGCGACCGGGCTGGCCGTCGGCGCGACCGCTTGCAGCGGCGGCGGTGGCGACGACAAGAAGCCCCAGAATTCGGCCTCCGCTTCACAGGGCAACGGTTCGCAGCCCAGTGCGCAGGAAGGCCAGTCCGAGGAGCCGCTGGCAGAGGTGAAGGGCCCGAGCGGGCTCCTTCTCCAACTGACTTCCGCGGAACGCGACGCCGGCGGATTCATCACTGTGAACGGTGCACTGAAGAACGACAGCGGGACGGAAGTGGTCGTCCCGTCCGCGCTGAGTGGCAACGAGACCGAGATCATCAACAACGGGCTGTCCCTGGGCGGAGCCACCCTCGTCGACTCCAAGAGCAAGAAGCGCTACTACGTCCTCCGCGACACAGAAGGCCGACCCCTGACGACCACAGGCTTCTCGACGCTCAAGGCGGGCGAATCGATCGACGTCTTCCTCCAGTTCCCGTCACCCCCCGCCGACACGACCGACGTCTCCTTCCAACTGCCGCTGTTCCCCAGCGCGGTGATCAAGGTCTCCGGGTGACCCCCCGATGACCCAGACCCGCCAC
>NZ_JARGEF010000469.1:0-2312 GCF_033794725.1 Streptomyces sp. ID05-39B
CATGGCCAGGTCGAGGCGGCGCTTCATGCCGCCGGAGTAGGTGGAGGCGGGCTTCTTCGCGGCCTCGGTCAGGTCGAAGCGCTCCAGCAGATCGGCGGCGGCCTTGCGCCCCTCGCTCTTGGGGAGATGGTGCAGGTCCGCCATGAGGAGCATGTTCTCCTCACCGGTGATCAGGCCGTCGACGGCGGAGAACTGACCCGTGACACCGATCGCGGCCCGCACCGCCTGAGGGTCGGCGCCCAGGTCGTGACCGTCGACGCGCAGGTCACCGGCGTCGGCGGTGATGAGCGTGGACAGGATCTTCACGGCGGTGGTCTTGCCGGCCCCGTTCGGGCCGAGCAGGGAGAAGACCGTTCCTTCGGGGACGGCCAGGTCGATACCGTCGAGCACGACCTTGTCCCCGTACGACTTGCGCAGCCCGTTCGCCGCGATCGCCAAGCTGGTCATGAGAGAGGGCTCCTCTTCTACAGGTTGCTGGGGCCTTACGGCTGCGGGGGTCTTGCGAACTTCGGGGTCTTGCGAGCCGCGGGGGTCTTGCGAGCCGCGGGGCCTACGAGCTGCGGGTGTTACGAAGCGCGGGTGGCTGGAGAAGCCGCACGCTGCGCGCCGCGCGTCTCACAGGCTGTGCGCGGTGATGTCGCCGTGGGACGTGGTGGCGCGGATGTCGAGTCCGGTGGTGCCGTCGTTCTTGAGGGCGTTGCTGACGCGGCCGTGGCCGGTGCCGGCGTCCAGGGCGGCCGAGACGCCGGTGGCAGCGGCGATCGAGATGTCGCCGGACTGGGTGCGCAGGACGACCGTGCCGCGTACGGCCTCCGCGATGCGGATGTCGCCGCGCGCGGTGCTGATCTCGGCCGGGCCGTTCAGCCGGCCGATCTCTACGTCGCCGTCGATCGCGGTGAGACGGACACCCTCCGCCTCGTCGATCTTGATCTGGCGGTAGGCGCCGTCGAAGACGACCTCGCCCAGGCGTCCCACGCCGCGCAGCTCGGCGCTCGCGGCCTTGGCCTCGACACGGGAGCCGGAGGGCAGTTGGACGGTGACCTCCACCGAACCGGAAGGGCCGGTCAGCCGGTTGCCGGGGGCCGAGGCCGTGATCCGCAGGACACCGTCGGCGTAGGCGACCGTCGCCTGCTCGGCGGTCTTGGTGTCGCGGCTCTTGGAGGGGTCGGCGGGCCGGATCTCGACGGTGGCGTCGGCCCGGTCCGCCGCGATGATCTGGATGCGCCCGGCGGGGATGTCGAGGACGGCGGAGATCGGGGCGGTGGTGGCGAACTTCTGCATCGCGCTCTCCCTGCGGCTCATTGTTTCTGACACCGGAAACGCTACGTTGCATTCAGGGATCCCACAACAAGTTCGTTGCGTAGAACCACAATCATTGCAGGTCAGAGGTAAGTAATCGTTGCATCGGCGTTCAAAGTTAACGCAACGTCAGCCCGAGTTCGTTGCAATAGATTGAAGGTGAACGCTATGCTCGGGGCATCGGGGACCAGCACAGAGCACAAGGGAGACCGTGATGCCGGGAGGCAGACTCACCCAGGCCGAACGTCAGCAGATCGCGTCGGGACTGGCCGACGGCCTCGCCTATGCCGAGATCGCCCGCGGACTCGACCGTCCCACCTCCACCGTCACGCGTGAGGTGATGCGCAACGGGGGCCCCACCGGCTACCGCGCCGACCTCGCCCATCGCGCGACCGAACACCGCACCCACCGCCGCAGGCCCGCGGCCCCCCGCGGGACACCGGCGCCCTCGCCGGTCGACGGACGCGACATGGAGGCCGTCGCCGCGTTCGAGGAGACGTTCACGACCGTCATGATGGCCTCGGGCATGCCCAAGATGATGTCCAGGGTCATGGCCTGCCTCACCATCACCGACAGCGGCAGTCTCACCGCGGCCGAGCTCGCCCAGCGCCTCCAGGTCAGTCCGGCCTCCATCTCGAAGGCGATCACGTTCCTGGAGAGCCAGGCCATGGTGCGCCGCGAGCGCGACGAAGGCCGGCGCGAGCGCTACATCGTCGACGACGACGTCTGGTACCAGTCCATGCTGGCCAGCGCCCGTTCCACCGCCCAGATCGTCGACATCGCACGACAGGGCACCAAGGTCCTCGGCCCCCACACCCCCGCCGCCGCCCGCCTGGAGAACGTCGCCCGCTTCCTCGACTTCGTCACCGAGAGCATCACCCGCGCCGCCGAACAGGCCCGGGACGTCCTCCACACGTCGACCCCGACACCGCCGACACCCCCGACACCCCCGACCGACACCGGCACACCGCACACGGACCGCGCATAGAAGGTCCTCCACCGCCGACCACGAC
>NZ_JARGEF010000046.1:0-41226 GCF_033794725.1 Streptomyces sp. ID05-39B
GTGTGATGTGTTTTTTTTTTGTGGTGCGGACGCCCACGGGGACCACACGTGCTGCTTCGGCGGAAGGGTAGATGGTGATAAGAGACAGGGGCCGGAGGCGGACCGGGAGCGGGTCTTCGAGCGGTTCGTCCGGCTCGACGCCGCCCGCAGCCGGGACGACGGCGGGGCGGGCCTCGGCCTGGCCATCGCCCGCGACGTGGCGGAACGCCACGGCGGCACCCTCACGGTCCGTGGGACGCCGGAAGGCGGAGCCCTGTTCGAGCTCCGCCTTCCGGCGGTCTAGCCGCTTCGGCCGTCCGGGGGTTTCGGTCCAGCCGTCGGCTTCGGTTCCACCGTCCGCTTCGGTCCAGCCGTCTACGAGCGTCCCCGCTGCTCGCGTAGGTGGTCCGCGATGGGGGTCAGGGCCTTGTCGAGTTCCGCGAGGGCCTCGGTGGAAAGGAGGTCGATGAAATGCCGCCGTACCGACGACACATGGTGGGGCGCGACCTTCCGCATCGTCTCCATGCCGTGCTCGGTGAGGACCGCGTAGAGACCGCGGCGGTCGGACTCGCAGTTCTCGCGGCGCACCAGATCGGCGCTCTCCATGCGCGTGATCTGGTGCGAGAGCCGGCTCTTCGACTGGAGGGTGGCGGACGCCAGGTCGCTCATCCGCATCCGGACGCCCTCCGACTCGGAGAGGTTCACCAGGATTTCGTAGTCGTTCATGGTCAGCCCGAACGGCTGAAGATCTTTCTCAAGCTGGTACGTCAACAGCCTGTTGACCTCCAGGTGGGTGCGCCAGGCGCACTGCTCCGCTTCGGTCAGCCAGCGCGTGGCCGTTTCGGTCTCCATAAGTGAAGTCTACCTAAAATGTTGAAAGGCGAACTACTAAGGGTGGTGTGACAGTGCGCACGCGTTCGATGTCACTCTCAGCAGACTACCGCTCACAGCCCGAAGCGACGCTGGAGGTCCCCCAGCTGTCCGGGAAGACGCGGTGCGCCGCCTTGCGCTCCGGCCCCGCCCTGCCCACCTCCGCCGGGCACCCCCGGCTCGTGCGGAACCGCTCCCGTGGCCTGCTCGGCCATGAGTGTCTCGGTGGACTGGAGCAGCACCGTGCCGGCGCCCACGAACTCGAACTGGTGCTCCTCCCCGGAAGCCCCGCCCAGGCCCGTCAGTGCACGTAGACCGCCCATCAAGCCCGTCATGTACCCGTGGTCGTAGTGATGGCACGGGGACGGGCAGTCGGCCCAGCCGACGAGCGCCTGCGGGTCCACCCGGATCGGGGGTTCCATGAACACCACCGGCCCGTTAGATGCGGCCACGAACTTTCCGGTTCCGATCAGCGTCAGAAAACCTGGAACGATCGACTGCTTCAGCGCGAGAGTTGGCTGAAAAGCGAGCAGATTGCCTGAGCGAATGGTCAGGTTGCCGTCTTCCAGGTCGTACGAATTCACGTCGAAGGCCCGGTCGGCGAGCAGCATCTTGCCCGAGCCCTCCGCCACGACCCAGTCGCTCGCGTGCAGAGGCGAATGGAACGACGTGCGCACCAGGCGGCCCAGCCGGCCGTGCCCGATGCCGTTGAAGTCGATCGACCCGTAGTAGGCGATCATCTTCCCCTTCTGGAGGAACCACTGGCTCCCCTTGAGCTCCACGCAGAAGGTGTACGCGTTCACGTTGTCGTCGACCGGCAGGGTCGTCGGGTCGAGGACGGTGGGGCCGCCGGTGCCCGGGTAGGTGGTCACAGCTTCTCCTCCGACGCCTGGACGTACACCGTGCCGCTGCCGCTCAGCTCCAGCTGGAACGCCTCGCCCGAGCCGCGGCCCACCATGTCCCGCCAGCCCAGGGCGGTCGACAGCTTGTTGCGGACGTCGCCGTGGTGGGCGACGTAGGCCTGCGGGTCGACATGGACCGGGCGCTGGGGGGTGATCGGGACCTCGAAGACGCCGCCGTGGGACATCACGGCGACCGAGCCGTGGCCCTTCAGAGTCGTGGTGAACAGGCCCTGGCCGCTGACCTGGCCGCGGACCATGCCCATCACGCCGCCCTGCGAGCCCATGAACATGGTCCCCTGCTGGAGGGTGCCCTCGAAGGCGAGCAGCCGGTCGGCCTCGACGTAGAGCGTCTCGCCGGTGAGGCTGATGACCTGGACGTGGTGGCCGCCGTGCCCGAACAGGACGGTACCGCTGCCCTCGACGGACATCAGGGGGGTGTCCTCGTTCGCCATGCGGCGGCCGATCATCGACATCACACCGCCCTGCCCGCCCTGCATGTTCGGGGTGAAGGACACCTCGCCCCGGTAGGCGAGCATCGCGCCGCGCTGACTGAACAGCCGCTGGCCCGGCAGTACGGTCGCCTCGACGATCTTGGAGTTGATCTCGCGGAGGGCCATGTCAGACGTCCCCCGCGATCGTGTTCCGCTCGCTGGGCTGGACGTACACCAGGCCGTCCCCCTCGAACCGGATCTGGAAGGCCTCGCCGCCGCCCTCCCCCATCAGCGTGCGGAACGTCACACCGGACTGGAAGGACTGCCGTACGTTCCCCTGGTGGGCGACGTACGCTCCCGGGTCCACGGTCAGCGGGAACTGCGGGCTGACCCGGAGCACCACCGCCGGACCGTCCGAGGTGATCGCCGCCTGGCCGTGCCCCTCGACGGTCGTCGTGAAGAGCCCGTTGCCCTGCGAGGCCCCGCGCATGCCGGTGAAGGACGTCCCCGTCCGCAGGCCCGAGTCCGTCGCGAGCAGGTTGCTCGACTCCACGTACAGCGTGTCCCCCTGGAGATTCACGAGGTTGATCTCGGAGGCACGGTCCGCGAACCAGCAGGTGCCCTGCCCCCTCACCTCCATCACGGTCATCTGCTCGCCGGTGAGCCGCCGGGTCACCATGCCCCGCAGTCCCTCACCACCGCCGCTCATCTTCTTGAAGCCCATCTGCCCGTCGTACGCGACCATCGAGCCGTTCTTCGCCTTCACGGCGTCCCCGGTCATGTCGACGGCGAGCACCTTGCTGCTTTGGAGTCGAAACATCGCCACGCTGCGAAGGTAGCGTTCGGGGCGCCGTGCCGACAGAGCTTCCGGGTGGAGATGCGGGTGGAGATCGTCCCTGAATGGTCCCCTAGGGGCCGTCCGCCGCGGCCACCGGCCATCCGGCCCGGCGGGCACCCCGCCACGCTCGCCCGTCCGCCGGTTTGCCACAATGGGCGAACGCTTGTGCGTGCGTTCACAAACGAGCCGGATCAGCAACGCAACTCCCACCGAAGGTGACCCGTGGACCTCAAGACAGCCTCCGCCCTCCGCCGCCTCCGCCTGGTCTCCGCCCCCGAGGCCGTCTCGTTCCTGCTGCTGCTCGTCTGCTCGGTGCTCAAGCGCACCACTGACTTCAACGCGGTGCCGGTGATGGGCATGGTCCACGGCGTGCTGTTCGTGCTGTACGTGATCTTCTGGGCGGACGCCTGGAACCGCACCAAGTGGTCCCTGAAGACCGCCGCCCTCTACTTCGTCCTGTCGGCTCTGCCGGCCGGCGGCTTCTTCGCCGAGCGCAAGCTGCGCCGCGAGGCCGAGGACGCGGTCATCGCCTCCCGCGCCCAGCGCGAGGGCGTGGTGAAGGCGTCGTGATCGTCGCCTTCTCCGTCACCCCGCTGGGCGTCGGCGAGGACGTCGGGGAGTACGTCGCCGACGCGGTCCGCGTGGTCCGCGAGTCCGGCCTGCCGAACCGCACCGACGCCATGTTCACGTCCGTCGAGGGTGACTGGGACGAGGTCATGGACGTCGTCAAGCGGGCCGTCGCCGCCGTAGAGGCGCGTGCACCGCGTGTCTCCCTGGTCCTCAAGGCCGACATCCGACCCGGCGTGACGGACGGCCTGACCTCGAAGGTGGAGACCGTCGAGCGGCATCTGGCGCCACCGGCACAGGGGGAGTAGCCGGGAGGGCGGGGTCTCTCACCTGTCTCTCACCGCTTCGAGGAGGCCCGCCGCAGGTACTGCCGCACCGCCCGCTGGGCGACCGGCCCCAGTTCCTCCAGCGCCCCTACGAGTAACCCCAGCTGCTCGAGCGCGTCCAGCGCCGACGCGGCGCCCGCTCCGTCGACCCCCTCGTACAGCTCGATGCCGACGAACGAGGCGGCGACCGCGCGGGCCAGCCCCGCCGGGTCCGCGAACTCGCCGAGCGGGGTGTCCGCGAGCACCCGGGCGAGCACCCGCTCGATCTCCACGATCCACAGGTCGAGCCCCGCCGCCGTGGCCGGGCCGAGCGTCTCGTGCGTCCGGGCGCCGGCCAGGAGCTGGCCGAGCAGCATCACCTGCCCGCCGGCCCGTTCCTGCTCGTGGATCTCCCGCCCGACGGTGAGCAGTTCGGACAGCGAGGCGACCGCCGAGAAACGGTCCCGGTAGCGGGACACCGACCGCTCCGCGCCGTACCGGCAGGCCGCCGCGAGCAGTTCGTCCACCGAGCCGAAGTGGTAGAAGACCAGGGCCTGATTGACACCCGCCGCCGCCGCGACCGTACGGGCCGACGTCTTGGCGATGCCCTGCTCGGTGAGCGTGCGCAGCGCCCCGTCCAGCAGCTTCGTCTTCGTCTCCTGGGACTTCGCGGTCTCCGGGAACCTCACCGTGTCGGGGGACTTCACCGTGTCCGGGGACTTCGCGGACTCCCGAGGCTTCGCGGGCTTTGGGGTCATGCGCGGGCCTCCTCGCGCACCGGGCGCAGCCCCGGCCGCAGGCCACGGGCGCGGACGTCCGAGTACGTCGCGGTGAAGGACCCCTCGTACCCGAACAGCGGGCCGAAGTACCGGTTCACCACCCGTACCCGGATCCGGAACCGGCCCGCCGCGTCGTCGTACGACTCCCGCACCTCCGCCCTCGCCCCGATCAGCTCCGGCACGCGCGCGTCGACCACGCCCTCCCGGAACCGGTGGGTGCCCGAGCGGATCAGCAGGGAGCCGTCCGCCTCGGCGTGGAAGTACAGGTCGCTGGCGAGGTGCTGATGGGTGCCCAGATAGTCGAGGACGCGGTCGCCCTTCGGACCGAGCACCATCTGGGCGTCGAACCGGCGGGGCCCACCGGGCAGGTCGAAAGTACGCACGAAGGTCACCGTCTCACGGCCGAACGAGTCGGTGTACGGCACGTTCTCGATGACGAACGGCACCGCACGTCCCGCGCGCGGGACCAGGATGTTGCGGGTCCCGCCCAGTGCCAGGAACGGCTTCACGAACGCCCCGCCGTGCCAGACGCGGTCCATCACCCCCCGGCCCGTGCAGGCCTCCCCGCTCTCCAGACCCACCGAGAAGCGGCGCCGCAGCTGCGGGTGCAGACGGTCGAAGCCGGCGCCCATCGCCGTACGGAAGATCGAGGTCATCGCCGGCCGTCCAGGGTGCGCAGGAGGTGTGGCGCACACGCGCGTGCCGGTGGTGTGCGCAGGCAGCGGCGGGCGGCCGGGGTGCGGGAGAGGGGGGACTTGAACAGCGCCAGGCACACCACGACGCTCATCAGCAGCGGGGGCAGGAACGCCGCCGACGCCGCGAACGGCCCCAGGAGGCGCAGGAGGGACTCCCCGCCCAGGCCCGCGCAGGCGACGATGACGGCGACGGCGCGTACGGCCAGCTCCGCGAGCCAGTTGCGCAGCGCGCGTTCCGGCGTGATGCCCCGCTCCAGCCACAGGCGCAGCCGGTCGAAGGACCAGGCCGTCGCCCAGCCCATCAGCGGGCGGAACACCATCCGGTCGGCCAGCGCGCCGAAGGCACCCCAGCGGGGCCGGTAGTCGTAGCCGGTGAGGAAGCGGACGCCGTCGCCGTCGGGGACGTAACGCCAGTAGCCGCTGCCCTCGGCCAGCAGCGAGAGCGGGTGGGGCGAGGCGAAGCGCAGGGCGGAGACGCGGGTACCGTCCGGCCGCTCCCGTTCCCCCGCCGAGACGCCCGTGCCCGCGACGGTCAGGAAGGGCAGCAGTCGCGTGGCGTACCGGAAGCGCTGCGGCTCGCCCTCCGCGCGCGGGAGGTGGGTGATCTCGGTGAAGCGGAGGTCCCAGCGCTGGTGCTGCGCGGGGTCCTGGGTGCGGGTCCACAGGTCGTCCGGATCGGCACGGATGCGCGCCTCGATGTAGAGCACCATGCGAATCCCCCGGATCGGGCTGGTGTTTGAGCGATCGCTCAACGCTTCGGGAGTGAAGGTACACGTGTTTGAGCAGTCGCTCAATAAGGTGACACGGAACGGGGGTTATGGGCGCCGCTCGATGGCTAACCTCTCCCGGGACTCGATCAAGCCCCGTCCGGTGGACGGGCATTCAGGGCGTGCAGAGTGTTCAGGGCATTCAGGCGGAGGCGAAGTGGCAGCGCGGCGCGGGCCGGTACCGGTTCGGGGCACAGTGGTGGTTCGGGCCGAAGTGGCTCGGGGTGGAATGGGCAGGGCGACGGCGGCGGCCGTGGGGAAGGCCGTCGTGGCGGCCGCCACGGTCGTGTCGCTGGCGGCGCTGGGCGGCGGAGCGGCACCCGCGCGCGCGGGAGGGGGCGGCTGCGTACTGGCGCCCGGCGCGCTGACCGTCGACGACCTGCCCGCCGGGTCCTCCGTGCTCGACTGCGCGGCCGTCGGCCGCCTGGTCACCCACGCCGGGGCCGGTGTCACCGTCCCCGACCCCGGCATGAAGGTGAGCGTCGACGCCCTCACGGAGGACGGATCCCTGCACGGCTTCACCCTCGCCGTCGCCACCGACGGCACGGTCTCCTACGACGACCTGACCCGCACCGACACCGACACTGGCACCGGCACCAAGACCGGCACTGACACCGAGACCGTTACTGGTACCGGTTTCACCTCCGCCCACGACCACGCCCGCGCGTCGGTCGTCGGCGCCCCCGGCCGGGCACGGGCCGCCTGCGCCGACGACGCCTACGCCACCGCCGGCCACAAGGAGTACGACACGTACGAGTGGTTCCTCGGCGACGGCACCCTGCCCGGGAACCTCGCCCCCGACGACGCCCGCCGCGCCTTCGAGGCCGCCATCGGCACCATCACGGCCAGCCGCAACGACTGCGGCTTCGGTGACACGGTCACCGCGAAGGCACGGTTCCTGTCGCGCACCGGCAACGAGGCAGACATCGACCGCGACGCCCGCTGCATGGCCCGCGACGGCGTGAGCGTCTGGGACGCGGGCGACCTCAGAGGCGGGGTCGTCGCCACCACCTGCTCCTGGAGCAGGACCGTCTCCGGCGGCCCCGACGCACTGCGCGAGGCCGACGTCCGCTTCAACACCGGCGACCACACCTTCACCGACCACCTCGGCGAGGCCTGCTCGAACACCTACGACCTCCGCAGCGTCGCCACCCACGAGGCCGGACACGTCTTCGGCCTCGCCCACGTCGGCGAGAGCCACGAGAGCCAGACCATGTACACCAACTCCTTCGTCTGCTCCGCCGCCGCCCGCACCCTTGGCCGCGGCGACGTCCTCGGCCTGCGCGCCTTGTACTGACGGGGCTGGTGCGCCCTGTCCCGGACGGCCCGGCGGACCGAGGATCGAGACGGGGCTGACCGCGATATGACCGACGGGTAGGGTCTGGTGCCGTGCCGAAGCCGCCCAGCCTTCCCTTCGACCCGATCGCCCGCGCCGACGAACTCTGGAAGCGGCGCTGGGGAAACGTGCCGTCCATGGCCGCGATCACCTCGATCATGCGCGCCCACCAGATCCTCCTCGCCGAGGTCGACGCGGTCGTCAAGCCGTACGGGCTGACCTTCGCGCGCTACGAGGCCCTCGTGCTGCTCACCTTCTCCAAGGAGGGCGAGCTGACCATGTCGAAGATCGGCGAACGGCTCCAGGTACACCCCACCTCGGTCACGAACACCGTCGACCGCCTCGTCAGGTCCGGCCTGGTCGCCAAACGCCCCAACCCCAACGACGGCCGCGGCACCCTCGCCACCATCACCGACAAGGGCCGCCAGGTGGTCGAGGCGGCCACCCGAGACCTGATGGCCATGGACTTCGGCCTGGGCGTGTACGACGCGGAGGAGTGCGCGGAAATCTTCGCCATGCTCCGCCCACTGCGGGTGGCGGCGCAGGACTTCGACGAGGAGTGAGGGCACGGGGGCGCCCGGCCGTCAATGACGGAACCGCGGTTGCCTCGTTACGGTGGTTGCCCGCCGGATGACTCGCGTAGACCGGCCGGACCGGGCATTTCTGCTGTCATCCTGTCGGCCGATCACCGTTGGGATGCCGAGAGTCCGGCTTTGCCGGCAGCGAGGAAACCTGTCTTGTCAACTGTTCGGAAGTGGGTGCGTGGTGGCCTGACCGCCGCGAGCGCGGTGGTTCTCGTCGCCGCGATGACGCTGGGCGCGACGGGCACGGCGCACGCCAGTGCCACAGGATCCAGCCCCATCGGCACCTTCGACTACGACGTACGCGGGATGGGAGTGCGAGTGCCCGTCGGCTGCTTCCTGACCCACACGATCAAGGGCTCGGGCAAACGCCTCACGAGCGAGTTCGCGGGGGTCGACTGTGCCGGGCTGGCGGCCACGTTCGTCAGGTTCTGCAACTGGAGGATCGACTTCTCCTACGCAGACACCGACAACAAGGCGTACCGGACCTCCCGCGGGTCCACCCACCCGGAGTGCAAGGGGGACCCGCTGCGGCGCGCCAAGCCGCAGACGCTGCCCACGTACGGCAAGGCATGTGCCAAGTTCTTCGTGAACGGCAAGCTTCGCGCCGTCCAGTGCCACTACATCACCAGGTAGGAGCCGCCTCAGCGGCCGGCTCCCGGCTCTTCGGGGTCAGGCCGCCGCGGGAGTGGGGGTGGCGTCCTTCTCGATCAGGGGTGCCACCTCCCGGCTCACCCGGCGCTCGACGAAGAAGGCCGCGGTGGGCACGGTGCCGGCGAGGAGCACCCACAGGAGTCGCCCGACCGGCATCTTGGCCTTGTTGCCGAGGTCGAAGGCGAAGATGAGGTAGAGCACGTACAGCCAGCCGTGGGCGATACCGACCGCGGTGACGAAGGCGTCGAACCCGTCCAGGTTCAGCAGGCGCTTCCCGATCACGCCCACCGTCAGCATGATCAGCAGGACAGCGGTGACATAGGCCATCACCCGGTACCGGGTCAGGACGTTCTTCTTCATGGCGTCGAGCGTAACGGGTGGTCCGAGGCCTCCTGCGCGTGCGTCCTGACCTGCACCACTATCATTTACTAGGACGTCCTAGTAAATTCGAGGGTATGGACGCTGACGCCATCGAGGAAGGCCGCCGACGCTGGCAGGCCCGTTACGACGCCGCGCGTAAGCGCGACGCAGACTTCACCACGCTCTCCGGTGACCCCGTGGAGCCGGTGTACGGGCCACGGCCCGGTGACACGTACGAGGGCTTCGAGCGCATCGGCTGGCCGGGGGAGTACCCCTACACCCGGGGGCTGTACCCGACCGGCTACCGGGGGCGTACCTGGACCATTCGGCAGTTCGCCGGGTTCGGGAACGCCGAGCAGACCAACGAGCGCTACAAGATGATCCTCGCCAACGGCGGCGGGGGCCTCTCCGTCGCCTTCGACATGCCGACCCTCATGGGCCGCGACTCCGACGACCCCCGCTCCCTCGGCGAGGTCGGGCACTGCGGGGTCGCCATCGACTCGGCCGCCGACATGGAGGTCCTCTTCAAGGACATCCCCCTCGGCGACGTGACGACCTCGATGACCATCAGCGGGCCGGCCGTACCGGTCTTCTGCATGTACCTCGTCGCCGCCGAACGGCAGGGCATCGACCCGGCCGTCCTCAACGGCACCCTCCAGACCGACATCTTCAAGGAGTACATCGCGCAGAAGGAGTGGCTGTTCCAGCCCGAGCCCCATCTGCGCCTCATCGGCGACCTCATGGAGTACTGCGCCGCCGGCATCCCCGACTACAAGCCGCTTTCCGTCTCCGGTTACCACATCCGCGAGGCCGGATCGACGGCCGCGCAGGAGCTGGCGTACACGCTGGCCGACGGCTTCGGATACGTGGAGCTGGGGCTGTCGCGCGGGCTCGACGTCGACGTCTTCGCCCCCGGCCTGTCCTTCTTCTTCGACGCCCACCTCGACTTCTTCGAGGAGATCGCCAAGTTCCGTGCCGCGCGCCGGATCTGGGCCCGGTGGATGCGGGACGTCTACGGGGCCAAGTCCGAGAAGGCGCAGTGGCTGCGGTTCCACACGCAGACCGCCGGCGTCTCCCTGACCGCCCAGCAGCCGTACAACAACGTGGTGCGTACGGCCGTGGAGGCGCTCGCCGCCGTGCTCGGCGGCACCAACTCGCTGCACACCAACGCCCTCGACGAGACCCTCGCCCTTCCCTCGGAGCAGGCCGCCGAGATCGCGCTGCGCACGCAACAGGTGCTGATGGAGGAGATCGGGGTCGCCAACGTCGCCGACCCGCTGGGCGGTTCCTGGTACGTCGAGCAGCTCACCGACCGGATCGAGGCGGACGCCGAGAAGATCTTCGAGCAGATCAAGGAGCGGGGACTGCGGGCGCACCCGGACGGACGCCACCCCATCGGGCCCGTCACATCCGGGATCCTGCGGGGGATCGAGGACGGCTGGTTCACCGGGGAGATCGCCGAGTCCGCGTTCCGCTACCAGCAGTCGCTGGAGAAGGGCGAGAAGCGGGTCGTCGGCGTCAACGTGCACCACGGTTCGGTGACCGGGGACCTGGAGATCCTGCGCGTCTCTCACGAGGTGGAGCGGGAGCAGGTGCGCGAACTGGGCGCCCGGCGGGCCGTCCGCGACGAGTCGGCCGTCCGTGCCGCCCTCGACGCGATGCTGGCCGCCGCCCGTGACGGGTCCAACATGATCGGGCCGATGGTGGACGCGGTGCGGGCCGAGGCGACCCTGGGCGAGATCTGCGGCGTGCTGCGGGACGAGTGGGGGGTGTACACGGAACCGGCGGGGTTCTAGGAAGAAACGCCGGGGCGCGGGCGGTCGCCTGCTGTTTCCCCGCCCGCCCGCGGGTCCGCCGGCCCGCGGGTCCGCCATCCCGCCGACCCGTCAGCCCGCCATCCCTCGGTCCGCCGGTCCGCCAGCCCGCTGGCCCGCCGGCTCGGCCGGTCCACCAGCCCGCCGGCCCGCCAGCCCGCGGACCCGCCAGCCCGCGGGTCCGCCGACCCGTCAGCCCGCCATCCCTCGGTCCGCCGGTTCGCCATCCCGCCGACCCGCCAGCCCCTCGGTCAGTCGACCCGTCAGCGCGAGGGCGAGGTCGGTCCGTCGCCACGCCTGAACGGTCTTCCCTCACCTGCCGGTCGGGCCGGGAGGCGTCGCTGTCAAGCCATGCAGCAGCACCCGGGTGAAGTCGCTCACCCACTCCTCGTCCGCCGGTTCCGCGCTGACCAGGGTGCGGTGCACCACCGCGCCCGCGACCATGTCGAAGATCAGGTCCACCGCGCGGGACGCTTCCTGCGGGTCCGACTCCGGGGGGAGTTCGCCCCTCGTCCGGGCCCGCGCCCGGCCCTCCAGGACCAGATCCTTCTGCGGGTCGACGATGGAGGCGCGGATGCGTTCGCGCAGGGCTTCGTCGCGGGTGGATTCCGCGACCACCGCCATCAGGCCGCTCTTGGCCTCCGGGCGGGCGAGGATCGCCGCGAACTGGAGGACCACGCCTTCGATGTCGGCGGCAAGGCTGCCCCGGTCGGGGAGTTCCAGTTCGCCGAAGAGTTCCGCGACCGCGTCCACGACGAGTTCGTTCTTGCCGGACCACCGGCGGTAGAGCGTCGTCTTGGCCACCCCGGCGCGGGTCGCCACGTCCCCCAGCGTGAGCTTGGACCAGCCCAGTTCGACCAGCGCCTGGCGGGTCGCGGACAGGATCGCCGTGTCGGCGGCGACGCTGCGCGGGCGTCCCGTACGGCCGGCGGGGGTGCGGCTCTGCATCCTCCGACGATAACCGGCCGGTTCTGTGCGGTCGTGAGGGAGATCACCGGGATGGGGCGGCGGGAAGGCTGTTCCCGCTATTACGCTACGACTCGTAGCGAAAGCTCGCGAACGGACGTACGCGAGCCGCGGCCGGACGGCGTGGGGTGGGGACCCGGCGCTTATTTCGGATCGCTTTTCACGCACACGCGCGGAGGGGAGAGGATAGACGCATGCAGCCACGGAACATGTCCATGAGCGGAGTCGTCGACCTCGCCGCGGTGAAGGCGGCCCAGGAGGCCAAGGCGAAGGCGGAGCAGGCCCGGGCCGAAGCCGCCCGGCAAGGCGGTGGGACGGGGGGCGTGTCGCCCGCGGATCTCGTCATCGACGTCGATGAGGCCGGGTTCGAGCGGGACGTCCTTCAGCGGTCCGCCGAGGTGCCGGTCGTCATCGACTTCTGGGCCGAGTGGTGCCAGCCCTGCAAGCAGCTCAGCCCGGTGCTGGAGCGGCTCGCCGTCGAGTACGACGGGCGGTTCCTGCTCGCCAAGATCGATGTCGACGCCAATCAGATGCTGATGCAGCAGTTCGGGGTGCAGGGCATCCCGGCCGTCTTCGCGGTGGTCGCCGGCCAGGCGCTGCCGCTCTTCCAGGGGGCCGCCGGCGAGGCGCAGATCCGGCAGACCCTGGACCAACTCGTGCAGGTCGCCGAGCAGCGCTTCGGTCTGACCGGCCTCACCGTCGACCCCGAGGCCGAACCCGGCGAGCGTGCCGAGGCCGTCGCCGAGCCGCCGGTCGGCCCGTACGACGCCCTGCTGGAGGCCGCCGTACAGGCGCTGGACGCGGGTGACTTCGGCGGTGCGGTGCGGGCGTACCAGAACGTGCTGGCCGATGATCCGGGCAACACCGAGGCCAAACTCGGCCTGGCTCAGGCCGAGTTGCTGCACCGGGTGCAGGGCATGGACCCGCAGCGGGTGCGCACGGAAGCCGCCGAGAAGCCGGGTGACGCGGCGGCACAGATCGCCGCCGCCGACCTGGATCTGGTGGGCGGGCATGTCGAGGACGCCTTCGGGCGGCTGATCGACACCGTGGCCCGGACGGCCGGTGACGAGCGGGACGCGGCACGGCTGCGGTTGGTCGAACTGTTCGAGGTGGTCGGGCCGGACGACCCGCGGGTGACGGCGGCGCGCAGGGCGTTGGCGCGCGCCCTCTTCTAGGGGGCGGGAGCCCCGGTTCTGACCAGTCGCTAAACGTCGGAGCCGATGGTGCCCGAGTGAAAGTTCTGCCGACATGGTTCCGATGCGGCCGCGCTTTGCCAAAACTTGGCAATCGCGGCCGCTGTTACTGGCAGTAAGTCAGGGCCGTAGTTCTGTCGGATTCTGTCCAGCCATCAATAGTTTTGTCCTGGGCATGGTTGCCACCGAGCGTCGCCGGTCGAGACCTATGGGTCGTTGTTCGGTTATCCGGCCGTTACTAGCCAGTAACGAACCCCCTTGTGCGGGCGGCGAGAATGCACCACGATCGGCCACGCTCGGTCCATTCCCCGTACCCCGACAGCCGGTTGGGTCAACGGGTTTTTCTGGGTCCCCACCGAGCAGAGCCGACGGCAGTGGCGTCGGCTCTTGGACAGGGGGGTCTTCGCCGAGGCGAAGCCTGTCCAGCAAGGTTGTGCGTGATGCGTGTCAGGCGCGACCAGTGGTTGTCGCTCGGGGGTGATCGCCGGTGTTCCGGGCGCGGTTCGCGCCCGACGAGTACAGGCGCTCCCCTTCCCGAGGACGTAGCACTTCTCCCATCCCTGCCCGGCTGAGCCGCCGTTTTGGGGGCTAGTCAGGGCCAGGAGATGTACGTCCGAGAAGGAGGAAATATGGAGTCCCAGGTGCGTGGCGGGACCAGATGGAAGCGCTTCGCTGTGGTCATGGTGCCCAGCGTCGCCGCCACGGCGTGTATAGGTGTCGCCCTCGCGCAGGGTGCGCTCGCAGCGTCGTTCAGCGTTTCGGGTCAGTCGTTCAAGGTCACCGCGGACAAGCTCGTCGGTACGGGCTTCATGCAGTACGGCGCGATCGACTCGGGTTACACCCTTGACGGTAAGAAGACGGCTCACCCGGTCGCGGTCTCGGCGTTCGACAAGGCCGAGATCACGAACATGTGCCAGTCCGTGGTCACGCCGAACATCCCGCTGATCGGCTCGGTCAGCCTCACGCTGAAGGCGGGTGGCAACGGCAAGCCGGTCGAGGCCGACAACCTCTACATCGATGTCGAGGACCTTCAGGCCGACGCAACGTTCGAGAACATTCGGATCGGTGTGGCCGGCAAGGATCTCAAGGGTCCCGGCATCAAGAGCGGCGACACCGCCAACCCGTTCGGGTTCGGTCAGGATGCCGAAAGGGCCACGCTGACCGGCGTGAAGCAGACGGCGTGGGCCACCACCGCCGGAACCTTCAAGCTCAGCGGCCTGAAGATGTCGCTGTCGACGGGTGTCAAGGAGTGCTACTAAGCACTCTCTGATGGGCGGGGGAGCCGGTGGCACCCCCGCCCGTCCAGTCCCACCCGTCCGGACCGGAGCGCCCGTCCAGCCGTGAGCGCCGGTCGTCACTCGCAGCACCACCACCACAGCAACGCCGCACCAGGGAGCTGTTTTCCATGAGCGCCGAGACCCCTGCCGTCCCCGGCCAGTTCGACCTCCGGAGGCAGCAGTTCCGCGCCTGGCGGGGCACGAGGCCGTTCTGGGCCGGTCTGTTCATTCTGATCAGCGGGTTCCCCATCGCCTACTTTCCGTACGCGAACCTTCAGATCGGTCATCTGACGCTGGCGATGTCGACCACCGCAGGCGCCGGCTCACTGATCATCGGCGTACTGCTCGCGGTGCTGGGCGTCAGCCTGTGGTTCCAGAAGCACGTACGGGTCTTCGCGGGCGTCGCGGCGATCCTGCTGGGGCTGGTCTCCATTCCGGTGGCCAACCTCGGCGGCTTCCTCATCGGCTTCCTCTTCGCACTGATCGGCGGAGCGATGGCCGTGTCCTGGGTGCCGGGCGAACCGCCGGCGGAGCAGGCGCAGGAGAAGGATCCCGGCACGGGCACGACGCCCGCCGCGGCCTACCCGCAGGACCTGGGAACCGCCCCGGCGGACGGACCCACCGTGAACCCGTACAGCACGGGTCCGGCCTTCACCAAGGACGCCGACGGCTCGGACGAGCCGAACGAACTGTCAGGAACGAGCCCGGCCAACGGGGCGAACGGGAGGCACAGTGCCGGCTGACGAGGTGACCACCGGGAGCGGTGTGGACGCTGCCCGCGTGAGAACCGGGCCGCGGCACGCGGCACCCAAGAAGCCGCTGTTCACCAGGTTCCACATGCCGGCCGGCAAGGCGATAGCCCTGGCGGCCATGCCGACGGCGGTCCTCATGGGCATGGGGTTCACACCGACCCTCGCCAACGCCGAGGACCAGCCGACGTCCAAGAGCCTCACCATCGACGAGTACAAGGAGTGCGTGGCGGCCCTGGAGGACTCCGAGGGAACCGACGCCTCCGCGTCGCCCTCACCGTCCGCCTCGGCGAGCGCCAGCGAGTCCGCGGACGACACGAAGGACGACTCCAAGGACGACTCGGACGACTCCGGGTCCGGTTCGAAGGACGAGCCCACGGGCGGTACTTCGGACTCCTCGGGCGGCACGAGCGGTTCGGGCGACTCCACTTCGCCGGATTCAGGTTCCGGTGAAGCGGCCGAGCCCGCCCCCGCGGCGTCCCCGAAGGCGCCCGAGCCGCAGAAGTCCGAAACCTCGGGCGACACCGCGACGGCCAGTCCGTCGCCGTCCGAGACGGACAAGAACCTGCTGGAGACGATCGGCGACTCGATCACCGATCTGTTCGACGGCAGGGACGCCGAGGAGACGGCCACCGCGAGCCCGACCCCGTCGGCCTCCGAGTCCGCCTCGACGGGCACCGGCGACGACGACACGGCGACGGGCACGGACTCCGGCAAGGACTCGGGTACCGCCAAGGACACCTCCGACGCTGTCACCGACGCCGTGAAGGACACCGCCGACAAGGCGGACGACACGGCGAAGGAAGCCGAGGACAAGGCGGAGAAGGAAGCGGACGCCGCCGACGCCACGGCCTCGCCGAGCCCCTCGGAGAGCGCCACGACCGACGTGGACGACTGCCCGGTCTCCACCGAGGACGAGAGTGGCATCGACAACAAGACGCTGCTGCCGGACGACCCGTGGTACCTCAACGCCAGTTCGCTGCTCCTCAAGGGCGCCGACTATCAGGGCATCGTCGAGGTGAAGACGGCCAACGGGACCAAGAAGAAGGTCCTGAAGTACGTCATCTCCGAGGGGACCGACATCGGCGACCTGCACCAGACGGTCAACGACAAGCAGGCGGGCGTGACGTATCACGTCCAGGCCGGCTCGGGCACGACGTCGACCATCCGCAACGGCGACACGATCATGTACACCGAGAGCATCTCGGGGAACCTGTTCGGTCTGATCCCGGTGACGTTCGACCCCGAGAACCCGCCTCCGCTGAACATCCCGCTGATCTACTTCACCAAGGTGAAGGTCGTCCAGGCCGGCCAGTTCGGCGGCACGCTGCACGTGCCGAGCCTGCACCAGTACACCACCGCGTACTGAGCCGGGCGTCTCGACCAGACGCCCCCGCGAGCCCCTCCGGGAGCCGCTCACCCGGCTGTGGCCCGGTCCTCTCCGCTTGAGGACCGGGCCACAGCCGCGTATTCGGCGTCAAGCATCCGGTCACCCGGCACCGTGCGAAGGGGAGAACAGATGATTGCTTTCGCTTTCGAGCCGCGCGCGGATGACGATTCATGGTCCCCGGACCGGCCGGCGGAGAAGGCTGACCGGCCGGAGCACCCGGAGCTGGTGAACTCCGATTTCTGTCTGGAACTCTTCAGGGCGGATCTGCGGCTCGTCGTCCACGGTGTCGACCTCAGCGTGCACCTGTCGGGACTACCCGTGGTCGACTTCGCACTGATGTTGCACTACGCCACCACGACGCTGGAGACCCTGAGTGGCATCGCGGTCGAGGCCAGCCTGACCCAGCATGTGTACGCCTTCAGCCGAGACGGGGACTCCGTCACCCTCACGACGCAGTGGCCCCCGCGCGTGGCCCAGCTGACCTGGCCCGAGTTGCGGCAGCTCACCGACCGTGCGAAGGCCGAAGCGTTTCGGCTGATCACCACCGCCCATCCGGAGCTGCGCGACAACGCGTGGCTGCGGGAGACGGTGGGAGCATCGCCGGCCGCGTGAAGACCGACACCGCTGAGACGAGCTGAGGGCGCCCCCTTCACCAGGGGGCGCCCTCAGCGTCGTACAGCAGGTGCCGGCGTCGGTCAGCCGCGGCCGTCCTCGCCCAGGTGGTGGACGCGGACCATGTTCGTGGTGCCGGGGACGCCGGGGGGTGAGCCGGCGGTGATGACCACGATCTCGCCCGGGTTGAAGCGGTTGAGCTTGATGATCTCCTGGTCCACCAGGTCGACCATCTCGTCGGTGCTGTTCACGAACGGCACGACGTGCGACTCGACGCCCCAGCTGAGCGCGAGCTGGTTGCGGGTGCCCTCGTCGGTGGTGAAGGCGATGATCGGCTGGGTCGCGCGGTAGCGCGAGAGGCGGCGGGCGGTGTCACCGGACTGGGTGAACGCCACCAGGCCCCGGCCGCCGAGGAAGTCGGCGATCTCGCACGCGGCACGGGCGATCGAACCGCCCTGCGTCCGCGGCTTCTTGCCCGGCACGAGCGGCTGGAGGCCCTTGGAGAGCAGCTCCGTCTCGGCCGCAGCGACGATCTTCGACATCGTCTTCACGGTCTCGATCGGGTACGCGCCCACACTCGACTCGGCGGACAGCATGACCGCGTCCGCGCCGTCCAGGATCGCGTTGGCCACGTCGGAGGCCTCGGCGCGGGTCGGACGGGAGTTGGTGATCATCGACTCCATCATCTGGGTCGCCACGATCACCGGCTTGGCGTTGCGGCGGCACAGCTCGATGAGCCGCTTCTGCACCATGGGGACCTTCTCGAGCGGGTACTCGACGGCCAGGTCGCCACGGGCGACCATGACACCGTCGAACGCCATCACGACGTCCTCCATGTTCTCCACCGCCTGCGGCTTCTCCACCTTGGCGATGACGGGGACGCGGCGGCCCTCCTCGTCCATGATGCGGTGGACGTCCTGGACGTCCTTGGCGTCGCGGACGAAGGACAGCGCGACGAGGTCGGCGCCCATGCGCAGCGCGAACCGCAGGTCGTCGATGTCCTTCTCGCTCAGCGCCGGCACGTTGACGGCCGTACCGGGCAGGTTGATGCCCTTGTGGTCGGAGATGACACCGCCCTCGATGACGATCGTCTTCACCCGCGGGCCCTCGACGTCCAGGACCTTCAGCTCGACGTTGCCGTCGTTGATGAGGATCTGGTCGCCGCGCGAGACGTCGCCGGGCAGCCCCTTGTAGGTGGTGCCGCAGATCGACTTGTCGCCGGGCACGTCGTCGGTGGTGATGGTGAACTCGTCACCGCGCACCAGCTCGACCGGCCCCTCGGCGAAGGTCTCGAGGCGGATCTTCGGACCCTGGAGGTCGGCGAGGACCCCGATGGCCCGGCCGGTCTCCTTGGCCGCGGCACGGACCCGGTCGTACCGGCCCTGGTGCTCGGCGTGCGAGCCGTGGCTGAAGTTGAAGCGGGCCACGTTCATGCCGGCTTCGATCAGCGACACGAGCATTTCGTGGGAGTCGACCGCGGGGCCGAGAGTACAGACGATTTTGGAACGGCGCATGAGGCGATCCTATCGGTTTGTTTCGCTACGGAATATTCCGGCTGGTGGAAGATACAAATGGGCGGGAAGGCGCTCAGTTGCCTTACTCTTCAGTTGCCTTGCGGCGGAGCCGCATATCCATTGCGCTCCACCAGCGCGTAGGTCTGCGTGGCGATCTCCAGTTCCTCGTCCGTGGGGACCACGGCGACCTTCACCCGCGCGCCTGCGGGCGAGATCAGCCGCGGCTCGTCACCGCGTACGGCGTTCAGCTCGTCGTCCACCGCCAGGCCCAGGGTCTCCAGGCCCGCGACGGCCGCCGCGCGCACCGGCGCCGCGTTCTCGCCGACCCCGGCGGTGAACACCACGGCGTCCACCCGGCCGAGCACGGCGTAATAGGCGCCGATGTACTTCTTCAGACGGTGAATGTAGATGTCGAAGGCGAGCTTCGCCTGTTCGTCGCCCTCGTCGACCCGCCGTCGGATCTCCCGCATGTCGTTGTCACCGCACAGGCCGATCAGCCCGCTCTTCTTGTTGAGAAGAGTGTCGATTTCGTCGATGGACATTCCGCCAACTCGTGCCAAATGGAAGATGACGGCCGGATCGGTGTCGCCGGAGCGGGTACCCATGACGAGGCCTTCGAGCGGGGTGAGCCCCATGGAGGTGTCGACGCACCTCCCGCCGCGTACGGCGGAGGCGGACGCCCCGTTGCCCAGGTGCAGCACGATGACGTTCACCTCTTCGGGCGCCCGGCCCAGCAGAACGGCGGTCGCCCGGGAGACGTAGGCGTGCGAGGTGCCGTGGAAGCCGTAGCGCCGGATGCGGTGCTCGTCGGCGGTCCTCACGTCGATCGCGTAGCGCGCCGCGGACTCCGGCATCGTGGTGTGGAAGGCGGTGTCGAAGACGGCGACCTGCGGGAGATCCGGACGCAGCGCCCGTGCCGTGCGGATCCCGGTCAGGTTGGCCGGGTTGTGCAGCGGGGCCACCGGGATCAGCCGCTCGATCTCCGCGAGGACCGCGTCGTCGATCACGGTCGGCTCGGTGAACTGCTTGCCGCCGTGCACGACCCGGTGCCCGATCGCCGCCAACTCCGGCGAGTCCAGGCCCAGTCCGTCCTTGGCGAGTTCCCCGGCGACGGCCTTGAGGGCCGCGTCGTGGTCGGCGATGGGCTCACTCCGCTCGCGGGACTCGCCCGTCGCGAGCAGGGTGTGCTCGAGCCGCGAGGTCCGCTCACCGATGCGCTCGACGAGGCCCTGCGCCAGCCGGCTGCTGTCGCGCATGTCGAGCAGCTGGTACTTCACCGACGAGGAGCCGGAGTTGAGGACGAGGACGCGAGAGGAGGAGGCCGAGCGGAGCTCGCCAGGCAGGGCGGTGGTGGGCGACGGATGGGAGGTCACTGCTGGGAAGCCTTCTGGTCGAGGGTCTGGGCCTGGATCGCCGTGATGGCGACGGTGGTGACGATGTCCTGGACGAGGGCGCCGCGGGACAGGTCGTTGACCGGCTTGCGCAGGCCCTGGAGCACCGGGCCGACCGCGATCGCGCCGGCCGACCGCTGCACGGCCTTGTACGTGTTGTTGCCGGTGTTGAGGTCGGGGAAGATCAGCACGCTGGCCTGGCCCGCGACCTCGGAGCCCGGCAGCTTGGTCGCCGCGACCGTCGGCTCCACGGCGGCGTCGTACTGGATCGGCCCCTCGATCCGCAGGTCGGGGCGCCGCTGCCGGACCAGGGCGGTGGCCTCGCGCACCTTGTCGACGTCCGCGCCGGAACCGGAGGTACCCGTCGAGTACGACAGCATCGCGATCCGCGGTTCCACGCCGAACTGGGCGGCGGTCGCCGCCGACTGGATGGCGATGTCGGCGAGCTGCTCGGCGTTCGGGTCGGGGTTGACCGCGCAGTCGCCGTAGACGAGGACCTGGTCGGCGAGGCACATGAAGAACACGGAGGAGACGATGCCGGCGTCCGGCCTGGTCCTGATGATCTCGAAGGCGGGCCGGATCGTCGCGGCCGTGGAGTGCACCGAGCCCGACACCATGCCGTCGGCGAGGCCCTCCTGGACCATCAGCGTGCCGAAGTAGTTGACGTCGGAGACGACGTCGTAGGCCAGTTCCACGGTGACGCCCTTGTGGGCGCGCAGCCCCGCGTACTTCTCGGCGAAGGCGTCGCGCAGTTCGCTGGTGGCCGGGTCGATCAACTGGCAGTCGCCCAGGTCGATGCCGAGGTCCGCGGCCTTCTTGCGGATCTGGTCGACGGGGCCGAGGAGGGTCAGCTCGCACACCCCGCGGCGCAGCAGGACCTCGGCCGCGTGCAGCACCCGCTCCTCGGTGCCCTCGGGGAGGACGACCCGGCGCAGGTCGGAGCGGGCCTGCTCCAGCAGCTTGTGCTCGAACATCATCGGCGTGACGCGGTCGCTGCTCGGCGCGGAGACCCGCTTGAGCAGGTCGGCGGAGTCGACGTGCCGCTCGAAGAGACCGAGCGCGGTCTCCGCCTTGCGCGGGGTGGCCGCGTTGAGCTTGCCCTCCAGGGAGAACAGCTGCTCGGCGGTGGGGAAGCTGTTGCCGGCCACCGACAGTACGGGGGTGCCGGGCGCGAGGCGGGCGGCGAGGGTGAGGATCTCCTGGCTGGGCACCTCGCCCAGGGTGAGCAGCACACCGGCTATCGGCGGGGTGCCGGCGCTGTGCGCGGCCAGCGAGCCGACGACCAGGTCGGCCCGGTCGCCGGGGGTGACGACCAGGACGCCGGGTGTCAGGGCGGACAGGAAGTTCGGCAGCATCGCGCCGCCGAAGACGAAGCCGAGGGCGTCGCGGGCCAGCCCCGAGTCGTCGCCGAGCAGCACCCTGGCCCCCAGGGCGGTGCTGATCTGCGCGACCGTCGGTGCCGACAGGGCGGGCTCGTCGGGCAGGACGTAACAGGGCACCGGCAGCCGGGAGACGAGCCGTCCGGCGATCTCCTCGCGGTCCTCGCGGGCGACCCGGTTGGTGACCATGGCGATGACGTCGCAGCCCAGGCCGTCGTAGGCGCGGTAGGCGTTGCGGGTCTCGGCGAGCACCGACTCCGTGGTCTGCCCCCGGCCGCCGACGACGGGGATCACGGAGGCGCCGAACTCGTTCGCCAGGCGGGCGTTCAGGGACAGTTCGTCGGGGAACTGGGTGTCGGCGTAGTCGGTGCCGAGGACCAGGACGACGTCGTAGTCGCGGGCGACGCGGTGGAAGCGGTCGACGAGCGTGGAGACCAGTTCGTCGGCGCCCCGCTCGGCCTGGAGGGCGGACGCCTCGTGGTAGTCCATGCCGTAGACGGTTCCGGGGTCCTGCGACAGCCGGTACCGGGCACGCAGCAGGTCGAACAGGCGGTCGGGCCCGTCGTGGACGAGGGGGCGGAAGACGCCCACCCGGTCGACCTGGCGGGTCAGGAGTTCCATGACCCCCAGCTCGACGACCTGGCGGCCGTCGCCTCGGTCGATCCCGGTCACGTACACGCTGCGCGTCACGCGTGTTCTCCGTTCCATCGGTGGGCCGTTCGGGTGGCTCATAAAAATCGCCCACCGAGGTGAGCAGAACCCTCTTGACAATACCCCTGCCCCCGGTTAAGGCGCCCGTCAAGCGGCGGTCGCGACAGTCTCCTCGCGGGCATGAAAGAATCGATATCGGCTCACCGGTACCCACAGCGAGCAGGAGACACAGCAGGATGCGCATCGGAGTCCTCACCGCAGGCGGCGACTGCCCCGGCCTGAACGCAGTGATCCGGTCGGTCGTTCACCGAGCGGTCGACAACTACGGCGACGAGGTGATCGGCTTCGAGGACGGATACGCCGGTCTGCTCGACGGCCACTACCGCACTCTCGACCTGAACGCCGTGAGCGGCATCCTCGCGCGGGGCGGCACGATCCTCGGCTCCTCACGCCTGGAGCGCGACCGCCTGCGCGAAGCCTGCGACAACGCCTCGGACATGATCCACGAGTTCGGCATCGACGCGCTGATCCCGATCGGCGGCGAGGGCACGCTGACGGCGGCCCGCATGCTGTCCGACGCGGGTCTGCCGGTCGTCGGCGTCCCGAAGACCATCGACAACGACATCTCCTCCACGGACCGCACCTTCGGCTTCGACACGGCCGTCGGCGTCGCCACGGAGGCCATGGACCGCCTGAAGACGACGGCCGAGTCCCACCAGCGCGTGATGGTCGTCGAGGTCATGGGCCGGCACGCGGGCTGGATCGCCCTGGAGTCCGGCATGGCGGCCGGCGCCCACGGCATCTGCCTGCCCGAGCGCCCCTTCGACCCGGCCGATCTCGTGAAGCTGGTCGAGGAGCGGTTCGCGCGGGGCAAGAAGTTCGCGGTGATCTGCGTCGCCGAGGGTGCCCACCCCGCCGACGGCACGATGGACTACAGCAAGGGCGCGATCGACCAGTTCGGCCACGAGCGCTTCCAGGGCATCGGTACGGCGCTGGCGTTCGAGCTGGAGAAGCGGCTCGGCAAGGAGGCCCGCCCGGTCATCCTCGGCCACGTCCAGCGCGGCGGCGTGCCGACGGCGTACGACCGTGTCCTCGCGACCCGCTTCGGCTGGCACGCGGTGGAGGCGGCGCACCGGGGAGAGTTCGGCATGATGACCGCGCTGCGCGGCACCGACGTGAAGATGGTGCCGCTCGCGGAGGCGGTGACCGAGCTGAAGACGGTCCCCAAGGACCGGATGGACGAGGCGGAGTCGGTCTTCTAGGGCCTGGCGTCCTCAGCCGGAGTTCTTTGCGACGGTCGTCCAGAAGTGGTCCGTGATCCGGTCGAGGAAGTCGCGGCCGGAGTCCCTCGCGTCACCGGCCTCGCTGCCGGGCCCCAGCTGAGGGTGGCGGTCATCCGCGCCTGGTAGCTGTGGTGCAGCTGCTGGAGGACGGCCTCCAGCAGGCGCCGGTCCAGGGGGAGCAGCTGGCTGAGCGATCACCCGTCGTGAAACCCGGGGAAACGTACGGTGAGCGGTTTCCGTCGTTTCCTCTCGCACGGCGTGCGGCCGGCTCACCGGGCCGCCGGAACCCACCGGTAGACCAGCTCGGGCCTTCCCACCTGCCCGTACAGCGGCTTGCGTTCCGCCCTTCCCGCCTCCACCAGGTGTTCCAGGTAGCGGCGGGCGGTGATCCGGGAGATGCCCACCGCCTCGGCGACTCCGGCCGCGGTCAGTCCCTCCGTGGCCTCCCGTACGGCCCCCGTCACCCGCTCCAGGGTCGGGCCGCTCAGCCCCTTGGGCAGCGCGACCGGGCCCGGTGCGCGCAGGGTGGCCAGGGCTCTGTCGACCTCGTCCTGGCCGCTCGCCTCGCCGGCCGCCCCACGGAACTGCGCGTACCGCACGAGCCGGTCCCGCAGGGTGGCGAAGGTGAACGGCTTCAGCACGTACTGGACGACGCCGAGCGACACGCCCTCCCGGACCACCGTCAGATCGCGCGCCGAGGTAACCGCTATCACGTCGGCGTGATAGCCCGCGGCCCGCAGCGAGCGCGCCAGCTGGAGCCCGTGCCCGTCCGGCAGGTGCAGGTCGAGCAGCAGCAGGTCCACCGGAGTACGGTCCAGCATGCGCCGCGCCTCCGCGCCGGTGTGCGCCTTGCCCACCGCCACGAAGCCCGGTACCCGGCCGACGTACAGGACGTGCGCGTCGGCGGCGACGGGGTCGTCCTCGACCACCAGCACCCGGATCGGCTCGTCACCCGAAACGCCCGTCACGTCCGTCATTCCTTGCCTCCCGACGCCGCCGCGGCGGCGACCGTCGTCCGCAGGAGCAGCCGTACCACGAATTCGGCGCCGCCGCCCTCGGCCTCCGCCACCGACAGGGTCCCGCCGTGGCGGTGCACAGCCTGCCGGACGAGCGCCAGGCCGAGACCGCGGCCCCCCGGCCCGGACGGCTTCGTGGAGAAACCCCGCTCGAAAACCTGCTCGATGTTCGCCGGGTCGACCCCGGCGCCGGTGTCCGTCACCCGCAGCACCAGCTCGCCGGCGGCCTCGCCGTCCCGCGCGCCGTGCTCGGTGCACGCGGTCACCGTGACCCGCGCCCGCATGCTGCCCTGCGCCGCGTCCACGGCGTTGTCGATGAGGTTGCCGAGGATGGTGACCAGGTCCCGGGCGGGCAGCGACTCGGGGAGCAGCCCGTCGTCGAGGCCGCTGCCCTGCGACACCACCAGCTCCACGCCCCGCTCGTTGGCCTGCGCCGTCTTGCCCAGCAGCAGCGCCGCGAGGACGGGCTCGCTCACCGCGGCCACCACCTGGTCGGTCAGTGCCTGGGCCAGCTCCAGTTCGGCGGTCGCGAAGTCCACGGCCTCGTCGGCGCGGCCCAGTTCGATCAGTGAGACCACGGTGTGCAGCCGGTTCGCCGCCTCGTGGGCCTGCGAGCGCAGAGCCTGGGTGAACCCGCGCTCGGAGTCCAACTCGCCCATCAACGACTGGAGTTCGGTGACATCGCGGAGGGTCACCACCGTGCCCCTGCGCTCTCCGCCGGATACCGGAGAGGTGTTCACCGCCACCACCCGGTCCGCCGTCAGATGCACCTCGTCCACGCGCGGTTCGGAGGACAGCAGGGCGCCCGTCAGCGGGGCGGGCAGACCGAGGTCGGCGACGGAGCGGCCCACCACCTCCCCCGAGAGACCGAGCAGTTCACGCCCGCCGTCGTTGATCAGCGCCACCCGGTACTGGCCGTCCAGCATCAGCAGACCCTCGCGCACCGCGTGCAGCGCCGCCTGGTGGTAGTCGTGCATCCGGCTCAGCTCGGCCGCGTTCATGCCGTGGGTGTGGCGGCGCAGCCGGGCGTTGACGACGTACGTGCCGACCGCGCCGAGGGCGAGCGCGCCCGCCGCGACGCCGAACAGGGCCGTCACCTGGTCCTGCACCCGCTTGGTGATCGCCTCGACTCTGATGCCCGCGCTGACCAGGCCGATGATCCGGCCGTCGTCGGCCTCGACGGGGGTGACCGCGCGGACGGACGGGCCGAGGGTGCCGGTGTAGGTCTCGGTGAACGTCTCGCCCTTCAGGGCGCGGGCGATGTTGCCGATGAAGTGCCGGCCGATCTGCTTCTCGTCCGGGTGGGTCCAGCGGATCCCCGCCGGATTCATGATCGTGACGAAGTCGACCTCGGTGTCGCGCATGATCCGCAGCGCGTACGGCTGGAGTTCGGCCGTCGGGTCCGGGGTGCCGATCGCCTCCCGCACGGAGGGTGAGTCGGCGACGGAGCGGGCCACCGCCGAGGCCTGCCGGCTCGCGGCCTCCTCGGCCTGGCTGCGGTCGCTGACGTAGGTGAACAGCGCGTACCCCGCGACGAGCACCGCTATGAGGACCGCCTGCATGGCGAACAGCTGGCCGGCCAGGCTGCGGGGTCTCGGGACGGGGATGCGCATGTCGTCAGTGTGCCCCCGAGGTTAAGCGTGAACTAAATGAACGGAAGGGTGACCGCCCTCACAGCGCGGGGCCATAGTCACGGCATCCCCCATATCCCCCGGACGTGAGCCGCACGCCGGTGATGCCGACGAAGACGTCAAGGAGGGCAGCCGTGGCCGCCAGCACCCCCGATACGGCATCCGCCGTACCCGCAGCAAAGCGGGACCGCACGCACTATCTGTACATCGCGGTGATCGTCGCGGTCGCCATCGGTATCGCCGTGGGCCTGATCGCCCCCGACTTCGCCGTCGAGCTGAAGCCCATCGGTACCGGCTTCGTGAACCTGATCAAGATGATGATCTCGCCGATCATCTTCTGCACGATCGTGCTCGGCATCGGATCCGTCCGCAAGGCCGCCAAGGTCGGCGCCGTCGGCGGTATCGCCCTCGGCTACTTCACGGTCATGTCGCTGGTCGCGCTCGGCATCGGCCTGGTCGTCGGCAACGTCCTGGACCCGGGCAGCAGCCTCGCGGTCACCGACGCGGTCAAGGAGACCGGTCAGGCGCAGGTCTCGGCCGAGGCCAAGGACACCACCGAGTTCCTGCTCGGGATCATCCCGACGACGATCGTCTCGGCCTTCACCGGCGGCGAGGTCCTCCAGACGCTGCTGGTCGCGCTGCTCGCGGGCTTCGCCCTCCAGGCCATGGGCCCGGCCGGGCAGCCGGTCCTGCGCGGTGTCGAGCACATCCAGCGGCTCGTCTTCCGCATCCTCGGCATGGTGATGTGGGCCGCCCCGATCGGTGCCTTCGGCGCCATCGCCGCGGTCACCGGCTCGGCCGGCGTCGACGCGCTCAAGAGCCTCGCCGTCCTGATGCTCGGCTTCTACGCCACCTGCTTCCTGTTCGTGTTCATCGTGCTCGGCACGCTGTTGCGGGTCGTCTCGGGCCTGAACATCTTCGTCTTCTTCAAGTACCTGCTGCGCGAGTTCCTGCTGATCCTGTCCACCTCCTCCTCCGAGTCGGCGCTGCCGCGCCTCATCGCGAAGATGGAGCACCTGGGCGTCAGCAAGCCCGTCGTCGGCATCACCGTCCCGACCGGCTACTCCTTCAACCTCGACGGCACCATGATCTACATGACCATGGCCTCGCTCTACATCGCCGACGCCATGGGTACGCCGATGTCGGTCGGTGAGCAGATCCCGCTGCTGCTGTTCCTGCTGGTCGCTTCCAAGGGCGCCGCCGGTGTCACCGGCGCCGGCCTCGCGACCCTGGCCGGTGGCCTCCAGTCGCACAAGCCGGCCCTGGTGGACGGCATCGGCCTCATCGTCGGCATCGACCGCTTCATGAGCGAGGCCCGCGCCCTGACGAACTTCGCGGGCAACGCCGTCGCCACGATCCTGATCGGCACCTGGACCAAGGAGATCGACAAGGAGCGCGTGGAGCGCGTGCTCGCCGGTGAGCTGCCCTTCGACGAGAAGACCCTCCTCGACGACGGTCACGGCAGCCAGGACGCCCCGGCCGTGGACCTTCCCGAGCAGCGGGAAGAGGGCGAGAAGGAACTCGCCAAGGCCTGACGCCCCCGCGCGGCGCGTCTGCGCACACTCCGGGTGTCCGGCCCCGCCTGAACCGGGGCCGGACACCCGGTACCCGCCGGGCGGCTGAGTACTCCCCCGTAGCTCAGCCGCCCGGTTCTCGTTCTTCCGCTTCGCCGCAGGCCCCCGGTGTTCACCCACCGGGGGCCTGCGGCGTTCGCCTCGATCGAGAACTCTCCTGCGGGCCGGGCACTCCCGGCGGCCGGGACGGGCCCGCCCGTCCTCGCGGGAGATCTCCGCGCGGGGCAGCGACCTGTACGTCACCCCCACCCGCGCCGACCTCGGGCCGGCGCCCGCCCGGCGCCCGTCAGCCGGACTCGCTCACCTTCGTCACCAGTGCGGTGGCCAGGGTGGCGGGCACGCCCGCCGCGGTCAGTGTCGTGACGGCGGCCGACCGGCCCGCCTCGTGCGTGCTCAGCAGCTCGTCGTTCACGGCCTCCATCAGCGCGAACACGATCTGCTCGTGCACGTACGCCAGTGCCGGCGCCGGCAGCGGTGAGACGAACGTCCCCTCGTCCAGACCGCGCTGCAGCAGCCGGATCGTGTCCCGGCGGACCGGGGCGAGCCGCTCCCGGATGCCCTGCATGGTGACCGTGCGCTGGGCCAGCGCGACCAGCAGGCGGTAGCGGTCGGCGATCTGCCACACGGCCAGCACCGACCGCGCCAGTTCCTCCGCCGGATCACCGACGGCCTCGCGTTCCGGCTGGTGGGCGGCGGCCAGCACCTCCACCGCCTCGTCGACCAGCGTGCCGATCAGTGCCTCGCGGCTGGGGAAGTGGCCGTACACCGTGCGCCGTACGACACCGGCGGCGCGGGCGATCTGGTCCATGGACGCGTCGGGGTCGCGCAACAGCTCGGCGAGGGCCACATCGAGGATGCGACGTCGGTTTGCCTCGGCGCGACTGCCGATACCCGTGGTCATGGCCGCCATTGTGCCCGCCTTCCGGCGGTGGCTCGTTCCGCACCACGAATTTGCACAGTGGTGTGCACGGGACGTACATTGCACAGCGTTGTGCAATTCCAGCGGTGTACCTCCCGAGGAAGGCGATCCCTGCCATGCGACTCGTCCTGAACGAACCGGTCGAAGGGATGAAGGGCCCCTACCACCGACGCTGGTGGGCGCTCCTCGTCCTCTGCCTGAGCCTGTTGGTCATCGTGATGGCGAACACCGCCCTCACGGTCGCAGCGCCCGCCATGACCGAGGACCTCGCCCTCTCCAGCGCCGACCTCCAGTGGGTCATCGACGGCTACACCGTGCCGTACGCGGCACTGATGCTGCTGCTCGGCGCGGTCGGCGACAAGTACAGCCGCCGCGGGGCGCTGATCCTCGGGCTCGTCGTGTTCGCCGGCGGGGCCGTCTCCGGCTACCTCGCCGACAGCTCCACCACCGTGATCGCGGCCCGCGCCGTGATGGGCGTGGGCGCGGCGCTCATCATGCCCGCGACGCTCTCCCTGCTCGCCGCGACCTTCCCGCGCGCGGAACGCGCCAAGGCGATCACCCTGTGGACGGCCACCGCGGGCCTCGCCATCGCGGCCGGTCCGCTCGTCGCGGGAGCGCTGCTCGAGAACCACGGCTGGTCGTCGACGTTCCTCATCAACGTGCCCGTCGCCGCCGTCGCGATCGTCGGCGCCCTCGTCCTCGTCCCGCCGTCCAAGGCCGGGCACCACGACCGGATCGACCACGTCGGTGGCCTGCTGTCCGTGGTGTGGATCGGCGCGCTCGTCTACACGATCATCGAGGGCCCGCACTTCGGCTGGGGCCCCAAGGCCATCGGCGCGGCGGTCGTCGCCGCGCTCGCCCTGCTCGCCTTCGTCCTGTGGGAGTTGCGCCACCCGCACCCGGTCATCGACGTCCGCCGCTTCACCGACCGCCGCTTCGCCGGCTCCAACCTGGCCGTCGCCCTGTTCTTCCTCGCCGTCTTCGGCGCCTTCTACTACCTCACCCAGCACCTCCAGTTCGTCCTCGGCCACGACGCCCTCGACACCGGCCTGCGCATGCTGCCCCTGGCCGGCGCGGTCTTCGTCGGCTCGGCCCTGACCGCCTACCTCACCCCCCGCGTCGGCATGAAGTGGACGGTCACCGCGGGCATGGTCGGCGGCACGGCCGCCCTCGCCCTGCTCACCCAGATCGACTCCACGTCCTCGTACGGCGACTTCGTGGCGCCCCTCGTCGTCCTCGGCGTGGCGATCGGACTCGCCCTGTCGCCCTGCACGGACGCCATCATGGGGGCGTTCCCCGAGTCCGAACTGGGCGTCGGCGGCGCGGTGAACGACACCTCGCTGGAGCTGGGCGGCTCCCTCGGCATCGCCGTCCTCGGCTCACTGCTGGGTACGTCGTACTCCGACCACCTCGGGGACGCGGCCTCCGGCAGCGGTCTCCCGGCCGGCACCCTCGCCACCGCCCAGGACTCGGTAGGTGCCGGGTACGCCGTCGCGCAGGGCGTCGCCGACAGGGCACGGCAGCTCGGTGACCAGGCGGCACAGTCGACCGATCCGCAGCAGGCCGCGCAGCTCAGGGCGCAGGCCGCCCAACTCGCCGAGAACGCCCGGCACATGGCCGACTCGGTCGGCTCCTCCTTCGCGGACGCGGTCGCCCACACGAGTCTGGTCGGCGCGGTGGTGCTCGGCGTCGGCACGGTGCTGGTGGCGGTCCTGCTGCCGGGCGGGGGAAAGCCGGCGGAGGCCGAGGCGGGGGATGCGGACAAGCGGGAGCGGGAGTTCAGCGAGGTGCGCTGATCCGCGTCCGGTGCCGCCGACGTGTCCGGGCGCGTCGGCGGCACCGGCGGTCGGTCACCGCCCGGCGGCACCGGCGGTCGGTCACCGCCCGGCGGCTCGGGGTGGGACCGTGGCGAGCGTCAGACGTCCTTCCTTCCGAGCGTCTCCGCGACCGCCCGCCCGAGCCACTGCCGGGCGTTGCCGAAGGTGAAACCGAGCCGGACGGCACGGGAGTTGTCCATGGGATAGGAGCGCCGGAAGGCGAACGGGGAGACCTCGCCGACCTCCACCTCGTGGAAGACGGTCTTGCCGTCGGGGAAGTGCCCGGCCACCACCCCGCACAACTCCTCGGTGGTCAGCGGCTGGTGGGACGCCGCGTTGACGGGCCCGGTGAACTCCTCGCCGGCCGCCCAGAACAGGAAGTCCGCGATCTCCTCGACGTGGATGTACGTCGCCGGGTGGTTCGACACCGGCACGGTGATCGGCTCGCCGGCGCGGACCCGGTCCGCGTAGTGGGTCAGTCGTCCGGTGAAGTCGTCGGCGCCGCCGAGGACGTGCGCGACCCGTACCGCCGCCCACGGGAACGCCCCGGCCGCCGCGAACACGGCCTCCGCCTGCCGCTTGCCCTCGCCGTAGTGGGCGTCGAGGAACGCGGCGTCGTCCCAGGGGAGTTGGAGGTCGACGGTCGCGGCCAGGGGATCGACGTCCGTCTCCCGGACGGGGGCGATGGAGTCCTCGTACTCGTAGACCTCGACGGTGGACGTCAGCACATAGCGGCGGGTGCGGCCGGCCAGGACGCGCACGGCGACGGCGGCCTGCCGCGGGGTGTAGCAGACCTGGTCGACGACCACGTCGAAGCGGCGCGGGCTGAGCGCCGCGCGCAGCGCCTTCTCGTCGTCGCGGTCGGCGACGAGGTGCACCGTGCCCGCGGGCGGCCGAGACGATCCGCGGTTGAGGACCGTGACCCGGTCCCCGGCCGCCAGCAGCCTTTCGACCAGCCGCTTGCCGACATACCGGTTGCCACCGATGACCAGAACCTCTCGCGCCTTTTCCATGACCATAATTCTCGCGGCGTACCCACGAGGTCTGAAGGGGAAGACATGGGAGATCGGGCGGCAGCACCGAAAGAACCGCGGCATCTGCGCGCTACCACCAGCGAAACCTCGGTGGTCTTCGACGCGCTCGACCGGCAGATCCTCCACCTGCTCCAGACGGACGGCCGGATCAGACTCAGCGAGCTGGGACGCCGGGTGAGGCTGAGCCCGGCCGCGGTGACCGAGCGGGTGCGCCGCCTGGAGGCCGCGGGCGCGATCACCGGATACGGCGCGCAGGTCGCTCCGGCCCGCCTCGGCTACGGCATCCAGGCGTTCATCCGGGTCAATCCGCACGGCGGCTACACCCTCAAGCACCCCCGCACCCTGGAACTCCTGGCCCGCCCCGAGATCACCGAGGTCCACCACGTGATCGGCGAGGACTGCTGGCTCCTCAAGGTCGCCGTCACGGACACGGTCCACCTGGAGGAGGTCCTGGAACAGACCTCGGCGCTGGGCCGGACCACGACGTCGATCGTGCTGTCCTCCCCGGTGCGCGGGAAGCCGCTCCTGCCCCCGCAGTGAGGCCGTCGTGCCGTCGCCTCTTGCCTTGACGTCGGCGTCAACCCGTACGTTCGTAGGCATGCGAATCGGCGAGCTGGCCGCACGGGCCGAAACCACGACACGGACGCTGCGGTACTACGAGTCGCGGGGCCTGCTGCCCGCGCGGCGCGACGAGCTGGGTCACCGGGCCTACGACGAGCGCGACCTGCGGGCGTTGCGGCAGATCAGGACGCTGCGGGACTTCGGGTTCGAGCTGGAGGAGACCCGGCCCTTCGTGGAGTGTCTGCGGGCGGGACACCCGCAGGGCGACTCGTGCCCGGCCTCGCTCGCGGTGTACCGGCGCAAGCTCGACGAGCTGGACGCGCTCATCGGGGAGCTGGCGGCGGTCCGCGAGAAGGTCGCCGGGCAGCTCACGCGGGCCGAGCGGGCGCGTGACGAGCTGGCCGCCGAGGCGCTGGTTCCGGGGGGTCCGGAGCCCGTGTGCGAACTGGGAGGGCGGGACCTGTGACCAAGGTGGCCGGAGTGGACGAGGTGACGGACGCGGATTTCGCGGCGGAGGTGCTCGCGGCGGAACTGCCGGTGCTGGTGGAGTTCACCGCCGACTGGTGCCCGCCGTGCCGGCAGATGGCGCCGGTGCTCAGGGCGCTCGCCGAGGAGGAGGGCGAGCGGCTGAAGGTGGTGCAGCTGAACGTGGACCAGAATCCGGAGACGACCAACCACTACAAGGTGCTGTCGATGCCGACGTTCATGGTGTTCCGGGGCGGTGAGCCGCTGAAGGCGATGGTGGGGGCGCGGCCGAAGCGGCGGCTGCTGGAGGAATTGTCCGACGTCATCTGAGCGGAAGCACAAAAACCCCCGAGCAATTGCGCTCGGGGGTTTTCTCGGCGTATATTCGATGATTCGCGACTTCGGGGGATCGAGTCGCGGCACAAGTTCAATGAGCAGAGTATATCCGGGCGGGAGCGGCATTGTCAAACATCGACGCAGGCGCTGAAGTAAGCAATGAATTCACCGACAGTGAAATGCGCGGTGAACAGGAATTCATCGACGGGCTGTACGCGCGCGTGGACGCGCTGCGCGGTGTCACCGAGGCCGCCGTCACCGACGCCCTCGCCCAGGGCAACACGCCCATGCAGGCCCGTCTGGAACGGGACATCCTCGTCGCCGAACGCTCCGGGCTGCTCGCCGCGCTGAACGCCGTGGACGGCTCGCTCTGCTTCGGCCGGATCGACCTGTCCTCCGGCGCCAGCCACCACATCGGCCGCATCGGCCTGCGCCGGGACGATCCCGAGCGCACCCCGGTCCTCGTCGACTGGCGGGCCGGCATCGCCCGCCCCTTCTACCTGGCCACCGGCCACACGACGATGGGCCTGCGCCGCCGCCGGCACATCTCCACCGACGGCCGCCGGGTCACCGCCCTGCACGACGAGTTCCTCGACCTCGGTGACGCCACCCGCACCGGCCACGAGGACCCCACCGGTGACGCCGTCCTCCTCGCCGCGCTCAACTCCGCGCGCACCGGCCGCATGCACGACATCGTGCAGACCATCCAGGCCGAGCAGGACGAGATCATCCGCGCACCCCACCGCGGTGTGCTGGTCGTCGAGGGCGGCCCCGGCACCGGCAAGACGGCCGTCGCCCTGCACCGCGCCGCCTACCTCCTCTACGAGCACCGCGAACTGCTCGCCAAGCGGGCCGTCCTCATCGTCGGCCCCAACCCCGCCTTCCTCGGCTACATCGGCGAGGTGCTCCCCTCCCTCGGCGAGACCGGCGTACTCCTCGCGACGGTCGGCGAGCTGTACCCCGGCGTGAAGGCGACGGCCACGGACACCCCGGAGGCCGCCGCGGTGAAGGGCCGCGCCGGTATGGCCGACGTCCTCGCCGCCGCCGTACGCGACCGGCAGGCACTGCCCGACCCGGTGATCGCCATCGAGCACGACCGCGAGGTCCTGATGCTCGACGAGGGCCTGGTCGGCGTCGCCCGCGAACGCACCCGGGCGGCGAAGCTGCCGCACAACGCCGCGCGTGAGCACTTCGAGGGCCACATCCTCAACACCCTCACCGAGCTGTACGCCGAACGCGTCGGCACCGACCCCTACGACGGCTCCAGCCTCCTCGACCCCAGTGACGTCACCCAGATCCGCGACGAGCTGGCCGAGAACCCCGAGGTATGGGCGGCCGTCGACCAGTTGTGGCCGGTGCTCACCCCGCAGCGGGTGGTCGCCGACCTCCTCGCCGACCCCGAGGGGTACGTCCCCGACGAGGACGCGGCCGCCATCCGCCGCCCGGTCACCCGCGCCTGGACCGTCGCGGACGTCCCGCTGCTCGACGAGGCCGCCGAACTCCTCGGTGAGGACGACCGCTCGGCACGGGAGCGCGCCGAACGCGAACGGGAACGGCAGGTCGCCTACGCCCAGGGCGTGCTGGACGTCTCCTACGCCTCCCGGACGTACGAGTTCGACGACAAGGACGACGAGGCCTCCGAAGTCCTGTCGGCCCACGACATCATCGACGCCGAACGCTTCGCCGAACGCCACGAGGAGGACGACCACCGCAGCGCCGCCGAGCGCGCGGCGGCCGACCGGACCTGGGCGTTCGGGCACATCATCGTCGACGAGGCGCAGGAACTGTCACCGATGGCGTGGCGGCTGCTGATGAGGCGCAGCCCCACCCGTTCCATGACCCTCGTCGGCGACCCGGCGCAGACCGCGGAGGCGGCGGGCGTCGGCTCCTGGTCAGGCATCCTCGACCCCTACGTCGGCGACCGCTGGGAGCACACCCGGCTGGGCGTCAACTACCGCACCCCCGCGGAGATCATGGACGTCGCGGCGGCCGTCGTCCGCGCCGAGCAGCCCGACTTCGTCCCGCCGAGTTCGGTACGGTCCACCGGGGTACGCCCCTGGGTACGTGCCGTCGAAGACCTGCCCGGCGCGGTCGCCGAGGCGGTGAGGGAGCTGACCCCCGCCGAGGGCAGGCTCGCCGTGATCGCCCCCCGCGACCTGCACCGGCGCCTCGCGGCCCGCCTCGACGGAGTCACCGCGGACACCGATCCCGACCTCACCCACCAGGTCGTCCTCCTGGACCCCCGCCAGTCCAAGGGCCTGGAATTCGACTCGGTCCTGGTCGTGGAACCCTCCCGCTACGGCACCAGCGACCTGTACGTCGCCCTGACCCGGGCCACCCAACGCCTGGGGGTCCTCCACACGGGCAGCCTGCCGAAGCCGTTGGCGGAGACCCTCGGGTAGCCCGAGGCCGGCAGGCGGCGGCGGGCGGCGGCGGACAAGCGGCTACGCCGGCCGCAGCCACACCGTCGACAGTGGGGGCAGTGTCAGGCGGATCGACGCCGGGTGGCCGTGCCACGGCTGGGGTTCCGGTTTCAGCGGGTCGGGGTGGAAGACGTCGCTGCCGCCGTACCGGCCGGCGTCCGTGTTGAGGACCTCGTACCAGGCGGGTATGTCGTCCGGCACGCCCAGCCGGTAGTCGTGGCGGACGACGGGGGAGAAGTGGGAGACGGACAACAGGGGCGTGCCGTCGGCGTCGCGCCGCAGGAAGGCGAGGACGTTGTCGTCGGCGGCGTCGCCCACCACCCACTCGAAGCCGTCGGCGGAGGTGTCCCGCTCCCACAGTGCCGGCGTCGACCGGTAGACGGAGTTCAGGTCACCGACCAGATCCCGCACGCCCCGGTGATCGGCCTGTGCCCCGTACGCGGGATCGAGCAGCCACCAGTCGGGCCCGTGCTCCTCCGACCACTCCGCTCCCTGCGCGAACTCCTGCCCCATGAAGAGGAGTTGCTTGCCGGGATGGGCCCACATGTACGCCAGGTAGGCGCGCAGGTTGGCGCGCTGCTGCCACCAGTCGCCGGGCATCTTCGACACGAGCGACTTCTTGCCGTGCACGACCTCGTCGTGCGAGATGGGCAGGACGTAGTTCTCGCTGTAGGCGTACACCATGGAGAAGGTCATCTCACCGTGGTGGTACCTGCGGTACACGGGCTCGTGGCTCATGTACTGGAGCGAGTCGTGCATCCACCCCATGTTCCACTTCAGCCCGAAGCCGAGCCCGCCGAAGCCGCTCGGCCCCCGGTGGTGCGTGGCGCGGGTGACGCCGTCCCAGGCCGTGGACTCCTCCGCGATGGTCACCACCCCGGGGACGCGCCGGTACACCGTGGCGTTCATCTCCTGGAGGAAGGCCACCGCGTCCAGGTTCTCCCGGCCGCCGTGCTCGTTGGGCGTCCACTGGCCGGGCTCGCGCGAGTAGTCGAGGTAGAGCATGGAGGCGACGGCGTCCACCCGGAGCCCGTCGATGTGGAACTCCTCGCACCAGTACACCGCGTTGGCGACGAGGAAGTTGCGCACCTCGCGCCGCCCGTAGTCGAACTCCAGCGTCCCCCAGTCGGGATGCGCGGCCCGCAGCGGGTCCTCGTGCTCGTACAGGGTCCGCCCGTCGAACTCGGCCAGCGCCCAGTCGTCCCGCGGGAAGTGGGCCGGCACCCAGTCCATGAGGACGCCGATGCCGGCCCGGTGCAGCGCGTCCACCAGGAACCGGAAGTCGTCGGGCGTGCCGAGCCGGGCCGTGGGCGCGTAGAAGCCGGTGACCTGGTAGCCCCACGAGCCACCGAAGGGATGCTCGGCGATCGGCATCAGCTCGACGTGCGTGAAGCCCAGCTCCCTGACGTACGCGGGGAGCTGCTCGGCGAGTTGGCGGTAGGTCAGGCCTGGTCGCCAGGACGGGAGATGAACCTCGTAGACGGAGAGGGGTGCCTCGTGGGCCGGGCGCTCCCCGCGCCGCGCCAGCCACTCCTCGTCGCCCCACTCGTAGTGCGAGGCGTCGACCACCGAGGAGGTGGCCGGCGGGGTCTCCGTGCGGCGGGCCATCGGGTCGGCACGCTGGGTGCGGGAGCCGTCGGGCCGGGTGATGTCGAACTTGTACAGCTCGCCCTCGCCGATCCCCGGCACGAACAGTTCCCACACTCCGGAGGAGCCCAGCGACCGCATCGGATACCCGGTGCCGTCCCAGAAGTTGAAGGCGCCCGCGAGCCGTACCGCGCGCGCGTTGGGCGCCCACACGCAGAACCGGGTGCCGGCCACGCCCTGGTGGGTGAGGGGGTGAGCGCCGAGCACCGTCCACAGTTCCTCGTGCCGTCCCTCGCCGATCAGGTGCAGGTCCAGGTCGCCGAGCGTGGGCAGGAAGCGGTACGGGTCCTCGGTCTCCTGGACCGTGTCCTCGTAGGCGACGACGAGACGGTAGGCCGGGACCTCCCGCAGGGGGAGCAGGCCGGAGAAGAAGCCGTCGCCGTCGTCGTGCAGTTCGGCCCGCAGCTCGCCGGCGACGACGGCGACCGAGCGGGCGTAGGGGCGGAAGGCGCGGAAGACGATCCCGCCGGGCGCCGGGTGCGCGCCGAGCACGGCGTGCGGCTGGTGATGCGTGCCGTGCAGCAGCCGCTCGCGGTCGTCGGCGTCCAGTGCGGGGGAGAGGGCGACCTCCAGGGGCCCGGCCGGGGGCGCCTCGCGCGCCACGGCCTTCTTCGCCGCGACCGCCTTCTTCGAGGCCGCCTTCTTCGCCACGGCCTTCTTCGTCGTGGTCTTCGCCGTGACGGCCTTCTTGGCGACGGCCTTCCCGGCAGCCGCGGTCTTCTTCTCGGCCGCCTTCCTGCCGGCCGCCTTCTTGCCCGCCACCGTCTCGGCCACCGTCTTGTCGGCCACCGGTTTCCTGGCGGCGGCCTGCTCGGCCGGGGCCTTCTTCGGGTCCCTCGGGGCCTTCGTTGCCTTCGGTTCCCTCGGGTCGAAACCGTGGGGGGACGGGGGGCTGGGAGTCACGGGCGGAGCCTCCTCAGAACGAGTCGGATGCGGCGAGCCGACGTATCGCGGTCAGCGGGACGGAGAGCCAGTCGGGGCGGTGCCGTGCCTCGTAGACGACCTCGTAGACCGCCTTGTCCGTCTCGTAGGCCCGCAGCAGCACGGGGTCGGTGCGGGGGTCGGTGCCGGACACCTCGGCGTAGCCGGAGCAGTAGGCGGCCCGGCACACGTCGGCCCAGCCGGGCGCCGGCGGGTCGGCGGAGAGGGCGGCGTAGTCGAAGGAGCGCAGCATGCCCGCCACGTCCCGCACGGCCGGCTGGGGCATCCTGCGTTCGGCGAGCGGGCGGGCCGGTTCGCCCTCGAAGTCGATCAGGGACCACTCTCCAAAGGGTGCGCGCAGGCACTGCCCGAGGTGCAGGTCGCCGTGGACGCGCTGGGCGGTCCAGGTGCGGCCCTCGGCCGCGAGGCCGGCCAGCGCGGAGAAGGCGGTGCGCAGGCCGGGCGCGTACGGGCGCAGCGCGGGCACGGCCTGGGAGGCCGCGTCGAGCCGCTCGGTCATGCCGTCGACGAGCGGGCCGAGCTGGGCGTGACCGAGGGTCACGGTGGGCAGCGCGCGGGCCAGGGCCGTGTGCACCTCGGCCGTGGCCCGGCCCAGCGCCCGAGCCTCGGCGCCGAAGTCCTGGCCCTTGGCCAGTTCCCGCAGCGCCAGCTCCCAGCCGTCCGTCGCGCCCTTCACATACGGCTGGAGCACACCGAGGACGTACGACTCGCCGGCACCGTCCTCCAGGTCCGCGAGCAGCCATGCCGTCGGCGCGGGAACCCGGGGCGAGCCCTCGCGGGCCAGCGCCAGCGGCAGTTCCAGGTCGGGGTTGACGCCGGGGACGACCCGGCGCAACAGCTTGAGAATGAACGTATCTCCGAACACGACCGAGGAATTGGACTGCTCGGCGGTCAGCCGGCGTGGCACCAGGCCGGCGCGTATCTCCTGACCGGGGTCCCGTTCGCAGCGCAGGACGCCGATCCGGGCCTCGGTGCGCAGCGCCTCCAGGAGGACCTCGGCGGGCCGGGTGTCGTACAGGGCGTCGTAGACGGTCCGGCCGCCGAGCGGTCCGTCCGGCACATGCCCGATCATCGAGGGCGCCAGCCGGGGCGGCAGCGCCTCGCGCACGCCGATCAGCAGCTGGTAGCAGTCGCCGGGCACGGCGCCCTGGTGGGCGCGGACCAGCAGGTGGTAGAGGCCCAGCCTGGACGCGGCGGGCAGCAGCTCGGTGCCCGCCACCAGCGAGAATCCCGTGACCGGACTCCCCTTGCCGGCGAACCAGCGCTGCCGTGGCAGCCACTCGCGCAGCAGGGGGGCCAGTGACGCGAGGAGGCCGGGGCTGGTCGTGCCGGAGAGTGTGACCGTTTCCGCCATGGCGTCACGTCCTTTCCCCGGGGGGTCGGGGTGTTACTGATGCGTGCCCCGGGCGGGGCGGGAGAAACCGCCCCGCCGCGGGGTTCTAGACGGTCCGCACGGTTCGCACTAGACGGTCTCCCTGCGCAAGCGGAACCAGTAGAAGCCGTGCCCGCCGAGGGTCAGCAGGTACGGCAGGTCACCGACGGCCGGGAAGCGGACCCCGCCGAACAGTTCGACGGGGTGGCGGCCGCCGAACCGGCTCAGGTCCAGCTCGGTGGGCTGGGCGAAGCGGGAGAAGTTGTGGACGCACAGGACCAGGTCGTCCTCGTACTCGCGCAGGAAGGCGAGGACGGCCGGGTTGGAGGACGGCAGTTCGGTGTAGGAGCCGAGGCCGAAGGCGTGGTTCTGCTTGCGGATCTCGATCATGCGGCGGGTCCAGTGCAGCAGCGAGGAGGGCGACGCCATCGACGCCTCGACGTTGGTGACCTGGTAGCCGTGGACGGGGTCCATGATGGTCGGCAGAAAGAGCCGGCCGGGGTCGCAGGACGAAAAACCTGCGTTACGGTCCGGTGTCCACTGCATGGGAGTGCGCACCGCGTCACGGTCGCCGAGCCAGATGTTGTCGCCCATGCCGATCTCGTCGCCGTAATACAGGATCGGCGAACCGGGCAGCGACAGCAACAGCGCGGTGAAGAGTTCGATCTGGTTGCGGTCGTTGTCCAGGAGGGGCGCCAGCCGCCGGCGGATGCCGATGTTGGCGCGCATGCGCGGATCCTTGGCGTACTCCGCGTACATGTAGTCGCGCTCCTCGTCGGTGACCATCTCCAGGGTCAGCTCGTCGTGGTTGCGCAGGAAGATGCCCCACTGGCAGCCGGAGGGGATCGTCGGCGTCTTGGCGAGGATCTCCGACACCGGGTAGCGGGACTCGCGGCGCACCGCCATGAAGATGCGGGGCATGACGGGGAAGTGGAACGCCATGTGGCACTCGTCGCCGCCGGAGGCGTAGTCGCCGAAGTAGTCGACGACGTCCTCGGGCCACTGGTTGGCCTCGGCCAGGATCACGGTGTCCGGGTACTGCGCGTCGATCTCCTTGCGGACCCGCTTGAGGAAGGCGTGGGAGGCGGGGAGGTTCTCGCAGTTGGTCCCCTCCTCGGCGTACAGGTAGGGCACCGCGTCGAGCCGGAAGCCGTCGATGCCCAGGTCCAGCCAGAACCTCAGCGCGGAGATCATCTCTTCCTGCACGGCCGGGTTCTCGTAATTGAGGTCCGGCTGGTGGGAGAAGAAGCGGTGGAAGAAGTACTGCTTGCGTACCGGGTCGAAGGTCCAGTTGGAGACCTCGGTGTCGACGAAGATGATCCGCGCGTCCGCGTACTGCTTGTCGTCGTCGGCCCACATGTAGTAGTCGCCGTACGGCCCGTCGGGATCCTTTCTCGACTCCTGGAACCACGGATGCTGGTCGCTGGTGTGGTTCATGACGAAGTCGATGATGACGCGCATGCCGCGCTGGTGGGCGGCGTCGACGAACTCCACGAAGTCGGCGAGGTCACCGAACTCGGGCAGCACGGCGGTGTAGTCGGAGACGTCGTAGCCGCCGTCCTTCAGCGGTGACTTGAAGAAGGGCGGCAGCCACAGGCAGTCGACGCCCAGCCACTGGAGGTAGTCGAGTTTGGCGGTGAGGCCCTTGAGGTCGCCGACGCCGTCGCCGTTGCTGTCCTGGAAGGAGCGGACGAGGACCTCGTAGAAGACGGCTCGTTTGAACCAGTCGGGATCGCGGTCCCTGGCGGGGGTGTCCTCGAAGGTGTCCTGAACGGGCTCGTTGACGATCATCGTGTGGGTGACCCTCCGATCTGCGGGGTGGACGGTCGCAGGACGGTCAGGACGTGCGCGGGCCGAGTGCCCGGTTCGAGGCGCACGTAGTTGGCCCTGCCCCAGTGGTAGGTCTCGCCGGTGAGCTCGTCGCGCACCGGCACGGACTCGTGCCAGTCCAGGCCGAGTTGCGGCATGTCCAACGAGACCGTGGCCTCCTGGGTGTGGTGGGGGTCGAGGTTGACGACCACCAGAACCGTGTTCGAACCGCTCCGCTTCGAGTAGGCGATCACCGCGTCCTGGTCGGCGTCGTGGAAGTGCAGATTCCGTAGTTGCCGCAGCGCGGGATGGGCCCGCCGGATCTCGTTGAGCCGGGTGATCAGCGGGGCGATGGTGCGGCCCTCGCGCGTGGCGGCCTCCCAGTCCCGCGGCCTGA
>NZ_JARGEF010000470.1:0-2306 GCF_033794725.1 Streptomyces sp. ID05-39B
ATGGGTTAAAAGAGAAAGCCCCCCTGCTGATCGCGGGGGCGGGCACCAGCCTCTCCGGCACCCCCGCCCAGGCCGCCCCGCGCATGGACACCAGCCAGTTCAAGGGCGTCAACTGGGCCGACCCTCGGGACAACTTCGCCGACGATCCGGTCGTCCTGTCGGGCCTGTCGCTCTCCGACAGCTACGCCCAGACGTACACCAAGTCGAGCCGGGTGATATCGGCGTTCCGCGCCAACCTCGGCGCCAACACCGTGCGGCTGCCGATCAACCCGTACACGGTGAACGGCAGCTACTGGAAGTCGTACCGCGCGGTCATCGACGCGGCCTCCGCCAAGGGCTTCAAGGTCATCCTGTCGTACTGGGAGGGCACCGGCCCCCGCAAGGACGGCTTCATCGACGACGAGGCCACCTACTGGCCCATGTGGAACACGGTCGTCAAGGCGTACAAGTACGACCGCAACGTGTACTTCGAGCCCATGAACGAGCCGCACGGCTACACCGACACCGAGTGGGCCGACCTCGCCGCGAAGTGGCTGGACACCTACTCCTCGGTCCCGCGGGGCCGGGTCTTCGTCAGCGGCGCCGGCTACAACGACCACGTCACCACCGTCTGCGCCGACCCGCGCCTGAAGGGCACCTACCTCTCCCTGCACCACTACGGGTTCTGGAAGGAGTACGCCACCTACGACCAGTGGGTGGCCGACCTCAAGGTGCGCATCGGCGACTGCGCCAACCGGACCGTCGCCGACGAGTTCGGCGCCCACATGACGACCGGCTTCGACTACAACAGGCCGGCGCCGGACAACAACTTCGTCAACTACATGCAGGCCGTCACCGACACCTTCCGCGAGCTGAAGATGGGGTCGGTCTACTGGCCGGGCCTGCGCACCGGTGACACGTACTCCCTGCAGACCCTGACGGGCGACCCGTCCCGCCCCTGGCTGGCGACCACCAACCAGTCCGGCGCGGACCGCCTCGCCTGGGCGTGGGGCCGAGGCAAGGCCGTCCGCCCCTGATCGTGACGCGGCTCGCCGCGCACTGAACGGCGCCCGCGAGCGCACGCGGGGGAGGGACCCGCATCCTCCCCCGGGCGCGCTCGCGCGCGGCGGACGCTTCCGCACACGCACCAACACCTCCGATCGTCTGCGAACAACTCCGAAGGGGCCGAAGTGAGGGAAGTCCTGACCGTTCGCCGGTACTGGGCTAGCCTCTTCTTCTCTTGAGGCGAACTGACGTACGTCGAAAACCACTTCGGGGAAATTCCGTGTCAGATCAGCGGCCGTCGCCATCGGATCCGGCGACGAGCGAGGCCGCCGCACTGCGGCAGGCCGGGGCCTCGCCCCTGCGTCCGGGCGACCCCGAACAGGTCGGCCCCTATGTGCCGTTGGCCCTGCTGGGCAGCGGCGGGATGGGGCGCGTCTACCTGGGGCGCCCGGTCGACGACAGCCCCGGCCTGGTCGCCGTGAAGGTGATCCGTCCGGAGTACGCGGAGGACCCCCGGTTCCGTCGCCGGTTCGAGCGCGAGGCCGCGGTGCACGCCAGGCTGCGCACCCCGCACGCGCCGAAACTGTGTGGAACCGGTTTCCGGGACGAACTGCTCTGGATGGCCACCGAGTACCTCCCCGGACCCGACCTCGCGGAGACCGTACGGGAGGACGGCGCCCTCGCCACCGTCACGGTCTGGCAGGTGGCGGACCAACTCGCGCGCGCCCTGTGCGAACTGGCCGACGCGGGCATCGTCCACCGCGACCTCAAGCCGTCCAACGTGCTGCTCACCGTCCGCGGCGCGCACGTCATCGACTTCGGCATCTCCAAGGCGGTGGACGCGAGTTCCCTCACCGGCACGGGCAACCGGGTCGGAACGCCCGCCTACATGTCTCCCGAACACCTCAGGACCGGCCACTCCGACACGGCCTCGGACGTGTTCTCGCTCGCGGGGACGCTGGTCTTCGCGGCGTCCGGGCGCGCCCCGTTCGGCGACGGCACCGGTGTCGACGTCATGCACCGGGTGGCCTTCGAGGAGCCCAACCAGGAGCTGCTCGGCGAGATCTCTGCGGCGGACCCGGCGCTCGGCGCGCTGCTGTCGGCCTGCCTGGCCAAGGAGCCCACGCAGCGCCCCACCCCGGCGGAACTCCTGGAAACGGCGGTACGCCACGCCGGCCCGCCCGGCTGGCCCGACCCGCTGGGCAGCAGGGTCCTGGCCCGGCAGCGGGCGTACGAGACGCTGTTCCGCCTCCCGGTCGAGCGCAAGGCCCGCTTAGCCCGCCCGGCCACGGCACCGCCCGCCATGCCCCCTCCGGCTGCTC
>NZ_JARGEF010000471.1:0-2230 GCF_033794725.1 Streptomyces sp. ID05-39B
CCGGTCGATCGCGATCTGCTCGGCGACGTCGACGTGCTCACAGCCGCCGTAGTAGCGGCGGCCGGGGTAGCCCTCGGCGTACTTGTTGGTCAGGACCGAACCCTGCGCCTCCAACACAGCAACGGGCGCGAAGTTCTCCGAGGCGATCATCTCCAGGGTCGACTGCTGGCGATCCAGCTCGGCATCGACCGCGGCCGCTACCTCCGGGTCGAGCTCGTGCAGGGGCTGGTTGAACAGGGTCATCGGCGGTCTCCTTGGGTGTGGGCGCAGTGGGCGGCGTAGGCATCGGGGGTCAGCGCGCCGGCGATGTTCTCGACCCGCAGCCGGAACAGCCAGCCGTCGGTGTAGGGGGCGGCCTTGACGACGCCGGGTTCGTCGGCGAGCGCGGGGTTGACTTCCAGCACCCGGCCCGAGGCCGGGGCATACAGGCCGCTGACGGCGGTCCGGGACTCGATCTGTCCGCAGCTCTCCCCCGCCTCGACCCATGAACCGACCGCGGGCAGACGGAGGTCGACCACGTCACCGAGGGCCTTCGCCGCGAACGCGGTGATGCCGATGGTGGCGTTGCCCTCGTCCACGACGAGCCACGCGTGGTCCCAGGTGTACCGCACGTGCCGCGGAATGCTCGTGGCGGTCTCCCCCGCGGATTCCAGGGAGAGTTGAGGCGACGAGGTCATGAGACGACGGCCGCGGCGGCGGGGACGAGGGTGCGGCGGAGCCGGTTGAAGAACTTCGGCTGGTTGAGGGAGAGGACTGCGACAGGGGTGCCCTCGCGCAGGTAGACGGTGGTGAAGGTCCGGCTGTCGACGTCGCCTTCGACGACCTCGGGCTCGGCACCGGGGGCGACGTGTCCGGCGACCTGGATGCGGACCCCGTACTGGTCGGACCAGAAGTACGGCGGGGTGAGCGGGGCGGGGGCAGACACACCGGTCAGCAGTGTGCGGGCGGCGGCCTTCGCCTGCTCGGTGGCGTTGCTCCAGTGCTCGATGCGGGCGTGCCGTCCGGTGAACGGGTGGGGGCAGCGGGCGACGTCACCGACGGCGACCACGCCGGGGACACCGGTCGAGCAGCCGACGTCGCATACCACGCCGTCGTCCACCTGCACTCCGGAGCCGGCGAGCCAGTCGGTGTTGGGCCGCACGCCCACGCCGGCCACGACGATGTCGGCGGGCAGCACCCGCCCGTCGGCGAGCCGTACGCCGGTGACCCGGCTCTCTCCGATCAGCTCCGCCACGCCGGTTCCGCACAACAGCTGAACACCGTGGTCGCTGTGGAGCGAGGAGACCACGAGCCCCATCTCACGCCCGAGTTGGCGTTCCAGGGGCACGGGGAGCGCCTCGACGACGGTGACGTGGAGCCCGAGCCGGTGTGCGGTGGAGGCCACCTCGGCACCGATGAACCCGGCGCCGATGACGACGACCCGGGGCAGGCCGTCGAGCAGTTCGGCGCGCAGGGCCTGGGCGTCGTCCAGGGTGCGCAGGGTGTGGACGCCCGCCAGCCCGTCGCTGCCGGGGAGCGTACGGGGGCTGGCGCCGGTCGCGATGACGACACCGTCGGTGCGCACATGCCGACCCCCGGTCAGGGTGACGGTGCGAGCGACGGGGTCGAGCCGCACGGCGCGCTCGCCGAGCAACCACTGCACGTCCAGGGACTCGTACTCGTCGGCGTCGCCGAGCGCGAGCCCGTCGGCGTCGATGTCGCCCTTGAGGAAATCCTTGGACAGCGGGGGGCGGTCGTAGGGAGTGTGGCGCTCCTCGCCCACGACGACGATCTCGCCGTCATAGCCCTGTGCGCGCAGCGCGCGGACGGTGCTCAGTCCTGCTAGCGACGCTCCGACGACGGTGATGCTCCTCATGCCGGCTCTCCAGACGGGGTCGTCTCACATAACACAACGACATTCGCTATACGCAACATGCTTTCCGCGCGATGCGGCGTTGTCAAGGGAGGCGTTGCATATCAATTTCGAATGACGCTCGAGGTTGCGCGGTTCGCAACCTTCGGGGAACGAGGAACTCGAGTGTTCCCGGTTGGGGAGCCGGCTCGTCCCACTGATCGAGGAGCAGGTCGCCCCGTGGCTTCGTCGAGCTCGGTCTCGGCGGCGTCCAGGGCCTGTTTCAAGTATTGGCTGTTGTTGTCTGGTAACCCCGTCCTGCCGGATCTCCACGTCACAGCCCAACCCGCCCACCTGCCGGAGGGGCCGCAACAGCAGGTGGGCGGGCAGTACTGGGGG
>NZ_JARGEF010000472.1:0-2223 GCF_033794725.1 Streptomyces sp. ID05-39B
CTTCGGTCTTGCGTTTCCGACTCTATCAGACCGTTTCCGGTTCCGATTTCCTCGGTGCTTTCCAGGTTCCCGCTTTTCTTTCGCGGTTTCCTTTCCGGCCGGTTCCGACTTTATCAGAAGTTCCGGGCCGGTCTGACCGGCCACTCATTTCCGATTCATCGGGGGGTGCTTCTGCGGAATCCAGTCCGAGAGGCTTTATAGATACTAACCCTGCCGCCGACCGGTTCAAGTCCAGTCCAGGCAACTGTTCGAATCTACCTCCCCGCACAACCCGTGTCAACGGGTTTTTTGGGGCGAGGAGGAGACTAGCAGTTCACCTGCCGTACATGCACATCAGGCGGCCGTCGGCACCGTGGCGCTGCGTTCGGCTGCTTCGACGTCGCCCGTGTCTCCCGCTCGGGCGGCCCTTCCGCCCAGGACGTACACGTAGGTGAGGAAGGCCAGCTCGGCCGTGATGCCGATGGTGATGCGGGCCCACGTGGGCAGGCCGGAGGGGGTGACGAAGCCTTCGATGGCGCCTGAGACGAAGAGGACGAGGGCCAGGCCGATGGCCATGCCGAGGGCGGCTCGGCCTTCCTCGGCCAGGGCGGTTCGGCGGCTGCGGGGGCCGGGATCGATGACGGTCCAGCCGAGGCGCAGGCCTGTGCCGGCGGCTACGAAGACCGCGGTCAGTTCGAGCAGGCCGTGCGGGAGGACCAGGCCGAGGAAGGTGTCGAGCCGGCCCGCCGAGGACATGAGGCCGATTCCGACACCGAGATTGAGCATGTTCTGGAAGAGGATCCAGAGGACGGGGACGCATAGGAAGACACCCAGGACCAGGCACATCGCGGCTGCCTGGGCGTTGTTCGTCCAGACCTGAGCGGCGAAGGACGCTGCGGGGTGGCTGGAGTAGTACGTCTCGTACTGGCCGCCGGGGCGGGTCAGCGCGTGCAGTTCGTCGGGGGCGGCTATCGAGGACTGGACTTCCGGATGGGTGCCGATCCACCAGCCCAGGAGGGCCGCGAGCGCTGTGGAGGCGAGGGCGGTGGGGACCCACCAGTGCCGGGAGCGGTAGACCGCGGCCGGGAAGCTGTGGGTGAGGAAGCGGGTGACGTCCCGCCAGGAGGCCCGGCGGGTTCCCGTCACGGCACTGCGCGCGCGTGCCACCAGCTGGCTGAGCCGGCCGATGAGCTGGGGGTCGGGAGCGCTCGACCGGAGGAGGGAGAGGTGGGTCGCGGTGCGCTGGTAGAGAGTGACGAGTTCGTCGGCCTCGGTACCCGTGAGGTTGCGGCGGCGCAGCAGGGTGTCGAGTCGGTCCCATTCGGCTCGGTGGGCGGAGACGAAGACGTCGAGGTCCATCGGGGTGCCTGCTCCTCGGCTGTTTCGTCGCGGGACCGGTCGGGGTCAGCTTGTCGTACTGCGGCGCGATGTGCCTTCAGCTTGGCAGACTGGCCGGTGTCGGGGCAGGTCAGGGAAGGGGTGCCGGCGTGAGCGAGTTGGTGACGGGTGAGGCGGTGGCGCTGGAGCTTCAGCCGGCCAGGCTGCCCAGCAGGGCGCTGGCCGTGTTGCTGGATCTGGCCGTGGTGCTGGTGGCCTATGTGGCGGTGAGTGTCGCGTTGCTGATGGCGACGGGGTCGCTGGACGAGGCGGCGCGGACCGCGGTGTCGATCGCCACGTTTCTGCTGGTTCTGGTGGGTGGTCCGATCGCGGTGGAGACCCTCAGTCATGGGCGTTCGCTGGGTAAGGCGGCGTGTGGGCTGCGGGTGGTGCGTGATGACGGGGGGCCGATCCGGTTCCGGCACGCGCTGGTGCGGGGTGCGCTCGGGGTGGTGGAGATTCTGCTGACGGCAGGGGTGGTGGCGTGCGTCGCCTCGCTGGTGTCGGCGCGGGGGCGTCGGCTGGGTGACGTGTTCGCGGGGACGCTGGTGGTGCGGGAGCGGGTGCCTGCCGCGCGGGTGGGTTTCGTGCCGCCTCCCCCGCCGTGGCTGGCCGGGAGGTTCTCGGGGCTCGATCTGTCGGCGGTGCCGGAGGGGCTGTGGTTGGCGGTCCGGCAGTACCTGGGGCGGATGAACCAGCTGGATCCGCAGGTGGGGTACGCGATGGCGGAGCGGTTGGCCGGTGATCTGGCGGAGCGTACGGGTGCCGCGGTGCCGACGGGGGTGCCGCCTGCCGCGTATCTGGCCGCGGTGGTGCAGGAGCGGCAGGTGCGGGAGGCGCGGCGGACGTTCGGGGGTGGTCCGGTGG
>NZ_JARGEF010000473.1:0-2201 GCF_033794725.1 Streptomyces sp. ID05-39B
CCTCAAACTCCTCGCCGCCGGCGCCCCCCTCTCCCTCCAGGTCCACCCCGACCTCCCCCAGGCCAAGGAGGGCTACGCCGACGAGGAGCGCCGCGGCATCCCGATCGACGCCCCGCACCGCAACTACAAGGACGCCAACCACAAACCCGAACTCATCTGCGCCCTCACCGAGTTCGACGGCCTGTGCGGCTTCCGCACCCCGGCCCGCGCCGCCGACCTGCTAGACGCCCTCGGCGTCGACTCCCTCAAGCCGTACGTCGACCTGCTGCACGCCCAGCCCGAGGAAGCGGCCCTGCGCGAGGTCCTGACGGCGATCCTCACCGCGGACCCCGACGAGATGGCCCACACCGTCGCCGCCGCCACCGCCGCCTGCGACCGCCTCGGCGGAGACCACGCCCCCTACGCCGGCCTCGCCCACCACTACCCCGGCGACCCCGGCGTCATCGCGGCGATGCTCCTCAACCACGTCCGCCTCCAGCCCGGCGAAGCACTCTTCCTCGGCGCCGGCATCCCGCACGCCTACCTCAACGGCCTCGGCGTCGAGATCATGGCCAACTCCGACAACGTCCTGCGCTGCGGCCTCACCCCCAAACACGTCGACGTCCCCGAACTCCTGCGCGTCGTCCGCTTCGAATCCGGCGACCCCGGCGTCCTGCGTCCCGAGGCAGCCCCGGACGGCGAGGAGGTCTACGAGACCCCCATCGACGAATTCCGCCTGTCCCGCTACGTCCTTCCCGAAGGCGCCGCCGCCCACGACCTCACCCTGACGACCCCGCAGATCCTGCTCTGCACGGCCGGCACCGTACGGGCCGGCGAGCTCACCCTGACGCCCGGCCGGTCCGTCTTCGTCCCCGCGGGTGAAAAAGCCGAAGTATCCGGAAACGGCACCGTATTCAGGGCCACCGTCATCGCCTGACGCGTCCCACCGGCCCGTCCGGGCACACGCACCACGGGCCGGGCTGCAACAATGACCCACCGCAAAGGACGGGCAAAGCCGGAAACGGCACGCCGCCCGGCCCGCACCCGCACGAGGCGACCCCGAGGCGACACGAACGCCGCCACGGGACGACCCCGAGAACGACCCGAGGACGAAGGGACCACGCGACACATGAGCGCGTCAGGCGGCACCAAAGCGATCGTTGCGGCACTCGCCGCCAACCTCGCGATCGCGGTAGCGAAGTTCGTGGCGTTCCTCTTCAGCGGATCGTCGTCGATGCTCGCCGAGTCCGTGCACTCGCTCGCCGACTCCGGCAACCAGGGCCTGCTGCTCCTCGGCGGCAAGAAGGCCCAGCGCGAGGCCACCCCGCAACACCCCTTCGGCTACGGCCGCGAGCGCTACATCTACGCCTTCCTGGTCTCCATCGTCCTGTTCTCGGTCGGCGGCATGTTCGCCATCTACGAGGGCTACGAGAAGATCAAGCACCCGCACGAGATCGACCACTGGTACTGGCCGGTCGGTGTCCTCGTCTTCGCGATCATCGCCGAGACCTTCTCCTTCCGGACGGCCATCAAGGAGTCCAACCCCCTGCGCGGCCAGAGGTCCTGGAAGGAATTCGTCCGCCACGCCAAGGCACCCGAACTTCCCGTCGTCCTCCTGGAAGACCTCGGCGCACTCGTCGGCCTCATCCTCGCCCTCGGCGGCGTAGGCCTCGCCCTGCTCACCGGCGACGGCGTCTGGGACGGCATCGGCACCCTCTGCATCGGCGTGCTCCTCATCGTCATCGCGCTCGTCCTGGCCGTCGAGACCAAGTCGCTGCTGCTCGGCGAGGCCGCCGGCGTCGAGGACGTGCAGAGGATCGAGGCCTCCGTCGTCGACGGAGCGACCGTCACCGGCATCATCCACATGCGCACCCTCCACCTCGGCCCCGAGGAACTGCTCGTCGCCGCCAAGATCGCCGTACGGCACGACGGCACCGCCACCGAGATCGCCAGCGCCATCGACGCCGCCGAGGCCCGCATCCGCCAGGCCGTCCCGATCGCCCGCGTCATCTACCTCGAGCCCGACATCTACAGCGAGGCCGAGGCCGCCGGGGCCGGCCTGGGGGTCGGGGCCCTTGGCGGCCACGACCACCCGGCAGATGTCGGCCTCGAGGTAGATGCCGCGGGCGACCGGGCCGGCATGTCGGATGCGGCCCTCCGGAGCGGCGATGGAGCGGGCGACGCAGGGGCGGTGGCAGCCGTCCCGTAGGGCCTCATTACCG
>NZ_JARGEF010000474.1:0-2192 GCF_033794725.1 Streptomyces sp. ID05-39B
CCAGGGCGCCGGCCCGCGCGGCTGAAGTCCCGCAATCAGGCACTGGTCGCAGCGCGAGCGCCCGTCGAACGCGGTGTCGCGAGGCTGAAGTCCTGGCGGGTCTTCCGCAGGTCCCGATGCAGCCCCAACCGCATGACGTCAATCGCCAAGGCCATCCTCACACTGGAGCGGCAGCGCTGAAGAAGCTCTTTGATGGATCTTGGCTGCCTGCACCTGGTGGGCGGTATGGAGGCGCTTCGGTCAGCTGACTAACGGCGTTGCGTGGTCCGGCTCCTGGTCGAGCGCCGCCGCCTCTGACCGCCCTCCAAGCCGCCCGAGTGACGGTCATCACGGCTGGCCTTAAGGGGGTGCTGCGTAGGCTTGACCCGTCGTCGCCGGGGGGCGGGAGAGCGGGTGAAGCCTTCCTCCATTGACCTGACGAGGCGTCAGAAAAGTCAGCAAGTGGTCAGCATGAGTCCTGAAAAACCCGGGGAAAGCTGCCCGAACGTGCGACTCGTTGTAGGGTGTGGAAATAGCCCTTGACCTGCAAAAACGCAGGCAGGGAGCCTACTTGTGGGAGTGCCCCAATGTTGCGTACTATGTTCAAGTCCAAGATCCACCGAGCCACCGTCACCCAGGCCGACCTGCACTACGTGGGATCGGTGACCATCGACGCCGATCTGCTGGACGCCGCCGATCTGCTGCCCGGTGAGCTGGTGCACATCGTCGACATCACCAACGGCGCGCGGCTGGAGACGTACGTCATCGAGGGTGAGCGCGGTTCGGGTGTGGTCGGGATCAACGGGGCCGCCGCTCATCTGGTGCACCCCGGAGACCTGGTGATCATCATCAGTTACGCTCAGGTCACCGACGCCGAAGCACGTGCCCTCAAGCCCCGGGTCGTGCATGTGGACCGCGACAACCGGATCGTGGCCCTGGGCGCCGATCCGGCGGAACCGGTGCCGGGATCGGACCAGGAGCGCAGCCCGCAGGCCGTGTCCGCCTGACCACCGCAGCCCCAGGAGTACCCGTGAGCGACATCAGCATCCGCGACGACCGGCCGGCCGGCCGCCTCGAAGCGCTCGGTGAGGGCGGCGAGGTCGTCGGCCGCATCGAGTACTTCGTGCTGGAGTCGCCAGCGCCCGCCCTGGTCCCGGTGCACACGATCGTCGAGCCGGCCCACGAGGGGCAGGGCATCGCCGGCTCCCTGGCCCGCGAGCTGTACGCCATCTCCGGCCGTGAGGGCGTCCCCGTCGCCCCGCTGTGCCCGTACGTCGTCAAATGGGCCGCGCGTCACCCCGAGGAGGCACCGGCGGCCGACCCCGCGCTGCTGAGCGCCGCCAAGGAGTGGCTGCGCGCCCACCCCGGCCGGTTCTGAGTCCGGCCGATGCTCGCCCTTCTGCACACCTCACCCGTCCACGTCCCCGTCTTCGACGCCCTGCGCGACCTGGCCCATCCCGGCCTGGAACTGCGGCACTTCGTCGACGAGGAGTTGCTGAGCCGTGCGCGGGCCCAGGGACCAGAAGCGGTCGCCGACGACGTACGGGCCGTGCTCGCGCGGGCCGTCGACGAGGGGGCGGGAGCGGTGCTGTGCACCTGCTCGACCCTCGGCGCGGTCGCGGAGACCGTCGCCCGGTCGGCCGCGGCCGGGGTTGCGGTGCTGCGTGTCGACCGTCCGATGGCCGCCGCCGCGGTGGCCGCGGGCCCGCGTGTCGTGGTGCTGGCCGCCCTGGAGAGCACCCTCGGCCCCACCGCCGAGCTGGTCGCGGAGGAAGCCGCCCGCGCGGGCCGTCCCGTCGCCGTGCGCGCGCTGCTCGTCGACGGCGCCTGGGACCGTTTCGAGGCGGGTGACACCGAGGGCTACGTCCGTCTCGTCGCCGCCTGCGCCGACACGGTCACCGGCGCCGATGCCGACGCGATCGTGCTCGCCCAGGCCTCCATGGCCCCCGCCCAGCACCTCACCACCACACCGGTGCCGGTGCTGAGCAGTCCCGCGCCGGGCCTGGCCGCGGGAGCCGAGGCGGCGCGGGGCGACTGACCGCGCGGGTGGGGACCCGGCCGGGCGCACCCTGTGCCACCACCGGGTGACTGCGCGCGCCGCCGCCGGGTAGGCGGGGGAGTAGTCCAGAGCCAAGCTCATCCCTGGCCGGAGGACATGATGACGAACCCGTACCCCGACCCCGTCCAGCCACCGCCGACGCCGGGTCCCGACC
>NZ_JARGEF010000475.1:0-2170 GCF_033794725.1 Streptomyces sp. ID05-39B
CCCCCGACCCGATCCGAGACCGCCCGCCCCGGACGTCACGGTGCCGCGCGGCGGGGCGTTGTCCACGGTCAGTTCCAGGACGCCGTCCGCGCGCCGGACTTCGACGTGGGCGGCGCAGCCCGGCGCGTACCGAAGGGCGTTGGTGAGCGCCTCACGGACGATCCCGTGGACGGCCTCGGCGGCCGGGCCGGCCAGGTCGTCGGGGAGATCCGCCTCGATCGGCGGGCCCAGCCGTCCGAAACCGGCGAGAAGCTCCTCGATGCGCGCGGTCATCGGACGGGCGTCCGCGCCGTCGGTGTCCCGCATCAGTCCGACGAGCCGCCGCAGCGTGGTCAGGGTCTCGACGCCGGTGCGTTCCGCGAACGCCAGCGCCTGCGCCGTCAACTCCGGTCTGGTGTCGCCCAGTCGGCCCGCGGCGTCGGCGGTGATGACGACGGAGGTCAGATGGTGGGCGCTCACGTCGTGCAACTCGCGGGCCAGGCGCCGCCGTTCGGTCTCCGCCGCGCGCCGCCGCGTCTCCTCCGCGCCGGCCAGCCGACGGGCCGCGGCCATCCGCCCCCTGACCCATTGGCGGCGGACCTCGCCGAGCCCCGCGCACGCCACGTACACCAGCGCTCCGAGCGCCCATTCGGTGGCCAGCGTCGGCCGCAGCCCGAGGCGGACGAGGGACATCAGCCACTCGACGCCGACGACCGCGGCGACCGCGCGAAGGGTCACGGGCACGGGCCGGCGGGCGGCCACCGAGTACAGCGAGACCAGCGTGCCGAGCCCGAAGTAGTTCTCGTATCCCGCCACTTGGCCGAACACGAGCGTGCCCAGCGTCCAGGCCAGAACCCGGACCGGCGCCTGGCGCCGACGACCCAGCGCGACGGTCTCCACGGCCAGGGCGAGCAGGACGGCGGCGAGCCGAGCCGAGCCCGGCACCTCCTCGCCGGCCATTTCCGCGCCGGTCCACAGCCAGATGATCTGTCCGGCCGCGAGCAGGGCGGGGAGCAGCCAGTTGCGTATCGTCTCCATGTCGCAGCGAGCGTAGGACGCGCCAGGACCGCGCCGCACCCGGCCCCGGCACGAAGTCGCCCTCTACCCAGCGATGGAGGTGCTCTTCCTGCGCCGGACCGATGCCCGGGACACGGGTGATCGGCGAGGCTTGCCGTCATGACGAACCTGTCCGCCGCCGCGCCCTCGCCGTACCTCCCCGGACCCCTTCCCGTCCCGCCGCCGGCTCACCTGGCAAAACCGCTCGCCCACCACCGGCTGGCCCGGATCCGCGGACGTCACCGATGGTGGCGTCCCGTACTGGGCACGCTGTTCGTGGCGGTGGCGTACACGGTGACGGTCGGGCTGCTCTACGGCCTCGTCGACGCGGTGGGAGCGGCCCGCGGTTACCGCCGGGGCCCGGACGGCACCGTGGAGCTCGGGCCGGTGACGAGCACCGCCGTCGACCTGACGATGCTCGCCGTCGCGATCCCCCTCGTGCTGCTCGCGGTCCGCTGGATCGGCCGCCGCCCGGCCGGCACGGTCTCCTCCGTCACGGGCGGACTGAGATGGCGGTGGCTCGGCCTGTGCCTGCTCGCTGCGGTGCCGATCCTCGCCGCGACCACCGGGGCGATGCTCCTGCTGCCCGCGCAGGACGAGCCCTCGCAACAGTGGGCGGGCTGGGGGGTCTTCGGGCCGGCCCTGGCCATGCTGGTCCTGCTGGTGCCCCTCCAGGCGGCGGCCGAGGAGTACGTCTTCCGCGGCTGGCTCACCCAGGCGGTCGGCGCCTTCCTGCGCTCACCCTGGATCGCGATCACGCCCCAGGCGGTGCTGTTCGCCGCCGCCCACGGCTGGGGCACCCCCTGGGGCTTCGCCGACCTGGTGGTGTTCGGGGCCGTCGCCGGCTGGCTGACCGTGCGTACCGGCGGACTGGAGGCGGCCATCGGTCTGCACGTCGTCAACAACCTCCTCGCCTTCACCGCGGCGGCCTCCGTCGTCGACGGGCTGGCGAGCGACGACACCGCAGCCGACGCGCCCTGGGACCTCGTCCTGCTCGACCTGGCCGGAGTCGCCCTCTACGCCGCCGCCGTCCTGTGGCTGGCCCGCCGCCACCGGCCCGCCCGCACCGCCCCGGCCACGCTTGCGCCCGTCCCGGCCGGATACGCCCACGCCCCGGTCCCCGGCTTCCCCGTCC